>JAOZHK010000128.1 GCA_026014905.1 Candidatus Bathyarchaeota archaeon | reverse complement strand
ACTACCCCATGAAGGATCTTAAAAAAGGTGTACAAGCAGATATACGGTTTTGGTCGGAGGCCGTGAAAAGGAAGAATTTCAAAAAAATATTTATCTCCCAATATAAATATATACAAAAGATCATCACTCAATCTATTCAGGAAGGTATAAAAAGCGGTGAATTCAAGTCTGAGTTCGATCTTCATGGCTATGTAAGCTTCGTCAGTGCCCTGTTTCTTGGCCTTGAGGTGCAAATAGCCTTAATCGGTAAAACAGCTACTCTGAGCTATTTTGAGGATATCAGAAAGATTCTGTTTAGTAACGTTTGGCAAGAGAAGATGAATGTTTCTGAAGATTCCTCAGTGGAATAAATATTGATCAACCAACGAGAGCATTAATTCTTTATGCTAAATCATTAAATTTAAGGAGTTACGAATGAATCACAAACTAACAATCATAAAATTAGTCCTAATCCTTGTTCTTGTTTCAACTGTAACAGAATTATTCGGCCAGCATAACAGTAGATTAGATGGATTTGCCGAATTTGCAGATTCAGTACGAAACGAGTGGCATGTACCTGGGCTGGCAGTGGGTATTGTAAAAGATGGAAAGGTTATTTTTTCACAAGGATTTGGATTGCGTGACCTGGGCAGAGAACTGCCCGTTACAACCCGTACAGTTTTTCCCATTGGATCAGCGACTAAACCATTCACTGCAATGGCCGTTGCAATTTTGGTGGACGATGGCATACTTAATATGGACAAGCCTCTCCATAAGATGATGCCGGCATTTCGTCTTTATGATGACTATGCAACGTTTAATATAACAGCCAGAGATTTGCTATGTCATCGTAGTGGGATGGCGGGACAGTATGACCTGCTATGGCTCACTACAAACCTGAACAGGGAAACACTGTTCAAACGTCTTCGTTTCTTTAAGCCAAGTGCAGAATTCAGAGATCAGTTCCAGTACAGCAATATTGGATATACGGTTGCCGGTATCTTAGTGGAACATCTCGGTGGTATGACGTGGGAAGAATTCTTAACAGAACGAATCTTCCAACCACTGGGTATGAAAAGAACCTCTTTTTTAGCTCCCGAGTTGCCATCATTAACAGATCAGGCACTTGCCTATCGTGTTGTCGGAGATGAGGTAATTACAATTCCATTTAATGGAACGCTTGCTTTTGAAAATGCCAAGGCAATTGGCCCAGCAGGGTCAATCAAGTCATGCCTTGAAGATATGACAAGCTGGTTGCTTCTTCATTTAAATAATGGAATGGCTGGAAATAAAAGAATTGTGTCTGAAGAAATGTTGAGAGAAATGCACAACCCGCAAATGGTAATTCGCAATCCTGAGTATTCAATGATAATGCAATCGGAAATCTATGGCCTGGGTTGGTTCATATCAGATTATCGTGGTTGCCGTGTAATTAATCATAGCGGCAACATTGAAGGTTTTTCAGCTTTAATAAGTCTTATGCCTGAAATTAATGCCGGTATTGTGGTATTAACGAACTCAATGAATTTAATGGGCTATGTACTCAGCCGAAACGTGTATGATAGATTACTCGGTCTGGACCACATTGATTGGAATACACATTTCAGGATGCTGTATTCCCAAATCGAACGAATGTATACCAGTACTGCCATTGATCGTAAAGTCGATACAGCATCGATTACTCACCCGATGCCCCACGTGTATGTAGGTAAATATACCAATCTCGCATTTGGTCAAGTGGAAATTACAAGCTCCGAAGACAAATTGTTATTACAATTCGAATCTGGCATCAAAGCAATACTCCACCATATACAAAACAATAGATTCAAAGGTAATACTAATGAGTTCTACCTGCCAGTAGTCGAATTGGAATTTCATCCTGTAAACGAAGGAGTTGTCGAAGGCTTTTCCCTACTACTTCAATGTGGAGGTGGTGGTGTACTATTTAAACGCAATTAGGAGATAGTGTATAAGGGTAAATCTAAAGTGCATCAGAGGCCAGCGTAAACTTCTGGTAAGTTGAATGCCACAATGCTGGCTAACCATTCGTTCGAGTGGATGTAATATCGCTGCTTTATCCATCGTCAAGTATGGCCCGAGTGTCATTGGCGTCTTTTCCAGGTCCACTTCATTTAGTGATAAGTGCTCATCACCACGAAAATACCGGATTAGGCTTTCATCTTTATAACGCTCAACTACAGGTTCGAGAACACTTTTCCAGTCATCGGAACTATAGACATTGCCGTTTCGGAGCAACACTCGTTCAATGTCGCCGAACTGATTGAATACAAATAGAGGATGGTAACAGGTATATCCGAAATGCCCGTTGTAGGCAGAACCTTCCTGTTTTCCGAAAGTTGGACTGTCAGAACTGTCCATGTCCAGAATGATCTCTTTAATGGGTTTGTATTTGTGGATTTCATCCACCCATTGACCCGGCTGGTTCATGAGGGCTTTCAGGTTTTGGGATTGTGTAAGGATCTCGGTCTCAAACCTTCCCATCAGGCTGACAGAAGCGGTTGTTTTGTCTTTCGCCCTACGGTGAAATTGAGAAAATATTAGTGTGAGAACCGGTTTGGGAGATCTCTGAAGTGTTGAGGTTATTCAAGTTTGAAGTTTGTTCTGATTTGTCTAGGCGACAACTCGAATTAAATACTGAGCAGAAATGCTCGTCCAACGGAATGGGTGTCGTCGTATAATTTGATGGGACGCAGGTTGGAAACAAATAGGATTCACTGCGAAAACCCGAATAGAGGGATGAACCAATCAGACCAAACTAAGGACTTGACGAGCCTGGCTTCATAGAGTATTCAATGCACTTCGTCAATTACTGAGTGACATTTGTTGATATGTCGTAAAGTGAATGTCACAAAGAAGATTTTTGTGGCAACGGAAATACTAGTGTTTGACTTTGAGTTTTTCATAGGCGGATTGTGTCAAAATCGTAAATGGTTGACAACACATCCAATATGCCAACTCTACTCAGCCTCAAAAGACCATTCTCATCTAATGAGGATTAAATTACGAAGCTTCTAACGGTAAAATGAGCTGCCAATAACAGCGTAGCACTGTCCTTCAAAAGTAGAAGAACGTTATGAGAATTGCTAAACTTGAAAATTACGATCATTCGTTTTTGGTCAACTCCATTTTTTGGTTATAGGTATTTAATAAAACTGCATTGCCTTTTTGTGGATTAATTTATATATCCTACCATCAGGAGGATAAAAAGATTCGAATTCTGTTCGATTTGAAAATATTAGTATTGCTACTTTATTTGTTTTCTGGAAAATAGCTAAGGAACTTGAACCAATGAATCCACCCTGGCCGCCGA
>JAOZHK010000113.1 GCA_026014905.1 Candidatus Bathyarchaeota archaeon | reverse complement strand
AGTTAACTGGCGCGCTCAGAGTAATGGGATATCTGGTTAAGATTTTTTAGATGGCCGTTCTAGAAACCAGTTGGTTACCGAAAAAATAGGTTCTTTATCGATGACTTTAAAGCCAAACCGGTTATAGAAGCGAACGTTTTTTTCCTGATCGGTTTCATGATAGGCTACAGCATTCTGCTTATCGATATACTCGATAAAATAGTTCATTAATCGACTTCCGACTCCTTGGCCTTGTCGTTCAGGCAATACACCTATGGGATCGATGTGCCAATGAGGGCGCTTGGGGTCATGTTGCGCCCAGATCGACCGAAACTTGAAGAGGCGTTGGGCTGCACTGCGCGCAAAAATCAATGCGAGTAGTTTGTCAATTCCTCGTGGAATGGAGTTCTGGCAATCGGGCCATTCTACCATTCGCATAACTCCCACAATTTTCTCGTTGTCTTTAGCGACAAGGACTTGTCCCGGTTTTTTTTCTAGCATGCTACGAAATCCCGTTTCGAGAATACGTCGGTGTTTATCCTCGGTACCGCCAGCAACTTTGCTGGATAACTCGGTCTGAATAAATGCTTTGCTTAACACCCAGGCAGATTCCTGGCTTTCTTCAGGTTGAAGGGGTTCGATGTGAATATCAGTCATTTTTTTCACGACGATATGGTTGATGATATCTGGATTCGTGATGATACCACGTAATCACAAGTTCATAACTATAACGATGTTATATATGTGTATCCCAAATATGTTTGGGTTTGTGGTAACAATTCAATTATATTATTTACGTTTCCGAAACAGCTTCTTGCCCTCAACCTCGGTCACATACTCAAACCCCGCCTCCACCAACTCCACCGCCTCCTCCAGTGTCTGCGCGACTTTGCACACCCATTCATCCGACTCGAAACTCACCAAATGCGTGTAGATCAACGTGTTCTGAATATTCTTATGCCCAAGTAATCGCTTCACATACAAGATATCCTTGGTTTTATGATACTCCATTGTTGCCTTCCAGTGCCGCAGCGTCTTAAAGCTGATCTCTCGTATCCGCGGATTCACCAATGATTCGGCGAGTTTATTGCGGTGTCGCTGAAACGTGCGCCGCAGATTATTGAGACTGGCATACCGCTCCCGTAACACGTAGTCACTTGACTTCGGTATCGTGTACAGCATCGCGAGACACTGACTACTAATCTTGCATTGCCTTGGCAAGCTATGTTTCTCCGGAGTCACGGTAACACATTGTCGCTGATGATCGACATCAACCCATCGTAGATTCCACGCTTCACCGGGACGTATTGCGGTCTCTTTTAATAATTGGAGAAATGCAGCGATACAATAGTTCATCCGCGCTATTAATGCATTAATCTCCTTCTCACTTGGGATGAAGGGCAGTGTCTCCACGCGTTTATAGAAGGGTTTCGTCCATGTGATGCCTTGCAGCTCAAGTAATTTCTGGTAGGCGTCGACAACGTTCTGTTTGTAGCCTTCACTCCAGTGTTGACGAGCAATCACTTCTTTAATGGATTCAGGCTTATGCAGTTTGGCGCCTCGCTTCACTAATGTCTTCAATATGCGGACGCGTGCGAGAATCGTGGATTCACGGTAACCTTGTTTCTGATGATAGAGGGCGTAGTTAAGAATGAGCTGTGTGTCCTGGGTGGATAAGGAGTGCCCAGGGTGAGACTTGAACTCACGACAAGCACCCTGTGCACCTTTCTGAAGAGTCAAGGATAAGACCGGGGGACACCCCCATACAAGAGACATATAAAGATTGGCTTGGAGATAGCGTTCACTAGACGTATAAAAAAAAGTTAGATCAATCGAGTTGCTTATTGTTCTTGACGCTTGAATTCATTATAGAGGTATTCAATACTGCTTCCATATGAGGGATCATTATACCACTGTCTTCGTCCTTCATAGGCAACTTGTAGTTTTTCCCAGTAGAGTTTGATTACGTTACGTTGATTGTCGTCTAACATATCTACGTCAAATAATCCTCGTCGTACAAGATGTCCGACTGTCTCATAAAAACTGCCAAGAACCCAGATTGAAGGTAGGTGTCGCTCAGATAATTC
Organism: Candidatus Bathyarchaeota archaeon; assembly: GCA_026014905.1. The sequence goes on along the minus strand of JAOZHK010000113.1, from coordinate 2,092 downwards.
TCCATATTTACGTTGATAGTCTTCAAAATCAGTGTATTCTATAAGGGAAAGATCGCGTATCGCTTCCAACGTGGCAACATCAGAGTATTTCTCGGCAATTTGTAAATAAATTTGCGTCATTCGCTGTTGTTTAGCATCTCGGTTGGATTGAATTGAGTTGATGACACCAATCACAACAGTGACACACGCGGTTAAAATTCCAATTGTAATGGATACTGTTTGTAAGTCACTCATCATGAATCACCTCATGACCAGATGATACGCTGATCTGAGATTTAAGACTTCAAAAAAAGAAGAGGGTAAAAAGTAGTAATTATGTGCTGATTGTCGCTTGGCGCTGCTTCATTACATCATACAGGTATTCAATGCTGTCATACAGTTTTGGATCACCTAATTGTTTTCGGCGCATTTCGCAGATCCACCCGAACGAGTCCCAAAACCAGATGATGCGTCCTGCAAACAAATCTTCAACTGTGTCGATATTGATTAGTCCCTGTTTCACTAGCATGCCTAATCCTTCAAAATAAGTGATTAAGATCTGCCCATAAAACCACGGATCAAGATTTCCTTTTGCGCGCTCGTCTAACACCAAACGTTGATAATCCTCAAACGATTGAATTTGAGGGAGAATGAGAAACCGCTCGTTTCCATATGCTATTTGAATTTCGCGAGTATTCCAACGATTATAAACATCCATAAATAACTGCGCTTGTCGCGTCTCCAGTGCATGTTTCTGCGAATGTAACGATAAGATGATTCCAATAATGATACTAACTCCTGTAATTACAACTGCTGCTGTTTGTACATCCATTCTAACATCACCTTGCAACAGACATAGACCGATCTAGAATTTAAGAGTTCAAAAAAGAGAAGAATAGAGATTAAGAGTTGATGATACGTGCGAATTGAATCTTTAGTTGTGTCACTTACGGTTCGTTGTCTTTTTCGGTTATTTGGGTATCTCCCACTTCACGGAGCAACCAACCAGGCGTCGCCTCATTGGTCAGTAAATCGAGGTATCGTTCAATCAAATCCCAATAGACAGGATCATCGTGGTCACGTAACGCATCCAAGTCCGCGTAATCTGTAATTTCCCAAATCGTCATACCATGATACGGTCCAAACCCAAGGACGTAGAAATATGTGCCAATGTACTTCCAGCCTGGTGGCGCATGCGCTGCTTTGGTTGCTGAGTTGTCTTTGATGAATTGTTGAAACTCCTTGATTTTTCCCTCTTTGATGTTGAAATTGAAGATTCGTAACATCGTTGTAGTCCCCTCATGCGTTTAAGTTAAGTAATACATGTCCTCTTTTTTCTAAAAACTGTATGGGTTAGCGCGTGTTAATGTATTAAAAATCTGGTACCGGTGCGAGGTTCCCACAGCTTGGACATATCGCGGATGCCACCGACTCGTCATTATCTATTAACATGATATCGTCATCCGTTGGCGTAAAAGAGTGTCCGCATCGAATACAGGTCATTCGTATACTCATTGTACGCACGCGCGTAAATACACGTTCATATATAAAAAAAGAGGGCAGTGAATTAGGAGTCTTGCGCGTAAAAGGTTACCGTTAGTGTGAATATTTCAGCCGTATTGACGTCACCTGTATATTGAAGGTTGAAGCGGAATTGTTCGCGATTACCGGCAGGCATGAATACTACGGTAGGGCTTGCATAGTCGTTGGGCGCTAAGTTGATCCAGCCACTGCCGAGATCAGTCTGTACCATGAATGAGTATTTTTGGACCACACTCACTGAATGACTGTAGCCGGTGAGCACAGGGTCCCAACTCAGTGAGCTGCTAGAGATGTTCCAGGTAATGTACACTGGTTGGTTTCCGGTATTATTGATATAGAAATATTTCATGCTTCCTGCGGCTTCGCCGCCAGTAAAATTATCAAAGGTATAATTTGTGAGGACTGTGACGCCGTCTTCATCGAATACTTCAATGGAGCCAACAACATCGACTCCTCCAGTAATGTCTACATCACGGGATATATACAATAGCGCTAAAGTGACGTTACTGATCCCTAATAACACGATAACTCCAAGCAGTATAGTGAATTGTTTTTTACTGAGTTTCAATGT
>JAOZHK010000083.1 GCA_026014905.1 Candidatus Bathyarchaeota archaeon | reverse complement strand
CAATTTTTCTCGATGGATCAACGTCCCAAGATTTCGGGTTACCTGACTGCGGGGATGGCGGGCGCGTACACTGTCGGGGCGATATTAGCCGCGACGGCAACAGATTTTCGCCACATATCGCTATTTGTCTTGTTTCCCCTCTCTGCTATTGCATTAGCGCTGGTCTGGAAAGGAATACCGTCAAAGGATCTAACTATTCAGCGAAACCCGCTGTACGCGTTTCGAGAGGTGTTCCGTGATCGTTCGGCAGTGATGTGTTTGGTCAGTAATACGTTAGCGTATATGGGTCCGAATACGAGTTGGGTGACGTTTTTTGTGCCGTTTTTCCTTCAAACGTTTCACGCAGATCAAGCGGCGATATCCATAGTATTTCTCGCTGCAACTTTGCTGTTGATCGCGGGGACGATCGTGGGTGGACGGTTAGTCAATCGCGTTGGGCGTAAACCATTATGGTCGAGTATGATTGGCGCTGCGAGTCTTGCGTGTTTTGGTTATATCTTTGCACCGAATTTCGAGTTATCTGTTGCGTTATGGATTCTTGCGGGCTTTTTATTTGGCATTAGTATGCCCGCTTACACGAGTTTACTGCTGGAACATGTTCCCGAATATCGGGGCACAGTGATGTCGTTGAGCGAGACATCTCAATTTATTGCGCAGGCTCTGGGTAGTGGCGGTGGTGCTGTTATCCTGCTGACGTATGGTTTTGCGGGGCTTGGGTGGTTTAGCCTCACTGGTATCATTGCTGCAGTACTCTCGTACTTCTTTACCAGTGATCCCACAAAAACTAGCTAAAAGGAGGTGAAAAATGAGAATGAAATATTTAGTGTTTGATGAAATGAGTAAAGCCGACTTTGATCGAATTTTAGCCAATATTCAAGTCCACAATGAGGAACGCGAGAAAGGGAATCTGCCACCATATATTGTTCCAGATCATATCCTACATGGCGACCTACCCACATTCACACAGCCGATGCGATCATTTAAGATCTATGACACCGATGACCCCAAGCAGCTCGCCAACATCGAAGCGCTGTACGCGGCCAATGATGTTCCAAGCAAGAAACGATGGATCATACCGATCACTGCGCTCACGGAGTTTGTTCCAGCGTATGAACAGTACAAAACGAAGGTAAAAACATAGACAGGTGTAGCTGTCTCACTCTTTTCTTTTTTTCTTTGTTTGAAGTCTTCCATCCCAACACATTTAATTCGTGCACGCGACGTATCATTCAATTAGTGTAAATGTGAAACCTATGACAGCGCCTCCAACGTTACTAGGTCAACGTGTTATCTTGAAACCAATGACCGAATCCATCATCCCGTTGTTAGCGCGATGGTTTTCTGATCCCGAGATTCTACCGTTGGTCGGTGAAGTCAAGCCCCTGACTCGTGAAGCGATCGAACGATGGTACACTGAGGTTACTGCCGACGAGAATTCGGTCAGGTTTACCGTCACCGTGAAACACAGCCATCGTGTGATCGGTTATGTTGGGTTGCTTCGCATGTTTCGACCATGGCAGTCCACCGATATGCTCGTCATCATTGGGGAAAAAGACGTGTGGGGACAGGGCTATGGTACTGACGCGGGACGTCGGTTATTGCAGTATGCTTTCGACGAATTAGGATTCCATCGCATCGAGATTCGTGTCGTGGGCTTCAACACACGAGCGTTACGATTTTGGACAGGACTAGGATTTCAGCACGAAGGCATTGCACGCCAGAGCTATTACTGTGACAATCAATTCAGTGACTTTATCATGATGAGTATTCTTGAAGATGGGTATCGGCAGAAATATGGTTCAGCCTCGTAATATCGCCTCGTGATTTTCTCTGAGCCATTCCTTTTTTTGAAGTCTTCAATCCAGTATCTAGTTATTTAGCAATGGATCGTGATTATCAGAATACGTATCCTTAAATAGTTCAAGCGGTGCTCACTTATGCCTATCATATAGAAGATTATTTTTCAAAGTTTCTTTTCGGAAATTTTCTTTTTGTGGAGTATTATAATCGAGGTGAAACAGAATGGGTTTCGAAAGACGTAGTTACGGTCCGAGGACAATGCATAAAGCGACCTGCGCGGATTGTAACCAAGAATGTGAAGTTCCCTTTAAACCTACACAGGGACGACCAGTCTATTGTAAAGAATGTTATCGACAACATCGGCGATATTAATTATTGCAGACTAATTGACTAGGCCATCGTGTTTATCGTATTTTTTTTAATTTTCTATTTTTTTAAAGCCTTAAATCTTTGTGATGCATCTATCCATATTTCAAATTTGGGTATCCGATCGGGTATATGACGTTGCAGTGTTAAAAATACACGTTCCCGTGGCGTCATCGTTTCGCGATAACGTTTATGGTCCATCACAGTATTAAGGAATCCCGTAAAATACGCTAGCTAGCTTTCTGAAGGGGATTGCTGGAATATCGTTGCGCGTGTGCGTGTCACTGATAGTGTCACGATTATCATCAATATCATGGTAAGCAGTAAGAATGGCAGGATTATTTTTCTGATATGTTTCGTCTTTGTATGCAATAATTATCTCCTAATTGAATGTACGAAGAACGTATAAAGAGTTAATGCAAAAAAAACTGAGCTAGTTTTCTATGTTCACATAGGCGCCCTAGATTTAGCTAGCTAGCTTCAGTATTATCCAGAAGTGTTTATATCCTAGCTGCGTATTTGCATGCTGAGTTGTACAGTGGATGATGGACAACACATACAGCCAAAGAGTGTGTTGAGGAGTGCTCGTTTAGCGTGGTTTTCCTTTCAACATCTTCTAAACCTCAATGCATCTCTTTCAGCTGTATCGTTTCAGAGGCTTTGTATAGTAGTTTGTTTCATCCAAGGGAAGGAAACACCGCAAAACAAGAGAGTCTGAGCTGAAACGATGCAAAAATTGCAGAGTTGGATACACCACCCATTATTCTTGATCTGTCTTGCACAGTTCAGCGTGTTTTTTGGGATGAGTCTTGTGAATCCTGTTTTACCATTGTATATCGCGTCTTTCACAACATCGTTTACGATGGTTGGGTTAGTCCTCTCCTCATTCGGTATCTCGCGGATTTTCATTGAGATTCCTGGTGGTCGGTTAATGGATCGGGTGGGGCGAAAACCGGTCATTATAGTTGGTCACGCGTTAGTCGCTGCCTCTCATGTCCTAGCTGGAGTGGCCCAGTCCTCCATTGAGCTTGTGATGTCTCGGATGCTGTTAGGTATTGGCTCCGCATTGATCCTCTCGGCCAGTCGGATTTATGTGTTAGAGATCAGTACGAAAGATCAGCGATTACGTAACATCTCTCTCTTCCAAGGCGTCTCGTCTATTGCTGGCATCGTGGGTCCGACGATGGGAGGGTTGATTGCAGATCTGATCGGGATTCGATACAACTTTTTCTTTTCATCCGTCCTCTCAGTCATAGGTGTACTCCTCGTCATCAACTTGAAATCCCATGCGTCCAAGGCATATGTCACGAAACGGGCGCATTCACGCCGTCCGAGTCTGCTCGAGAGTATAAAGGATCTGCGAATTATTGCGATCAGCGCCGCGTGTTTTATGATCTTTTTCTTTTATTCGAGTATCAAAGGGACCCTGCTACCGTTGTATGGCAACGAGGTCTTGGGCTTGAGTTCGTTTGAGATTGGGCTGGTGTTTAGCTTCCTCTCTATGATCACGGTTGTAGGTCTACTGTTCTTCACCCATCAATGGGAAGCACGATTGAGTCGGGCGATGCTGCTTCCCCTCAGTTTGTGCTTGTGTGCTCTCGCGATTGTCTTGGTCTCCTTTGCAGTTGACTTGCTCACCCTTACCGTATTTATAATACCTTTAGGTGTTGGTCTCAGTATTCTGCAACCGACTCCCTGGACGATGATCAGTGATTACGCGCATCCTGAATATCGAGGTGTCACGATGGGTGTTGCACGGACGATTGCGGATGTAGGTCACCTCATTGGACCGATTATGGTTGGTTGGCTAATAGATCGTGGTCAACCGCTCATAGCGTTCTATATCGTTGCAGGTATCCTTGGAGGCGTCGCTTTTCTCACGTTTAAGATCTTCAAACAGGATACGCGCAGCTAGCTAATCGGCTTAGCGTCCTCACGTTCAAGTTACCCGTAGTTTCTTCTCTAATTTTTCCTTCTTTTTCTTTTTCTCATTGAAGGCCTTCAATCCCAGATTCGGTTTTTTAACCGAAAGTAGGCTTTCGCTTAACAGTATTTTAACACTTTAAATCTTACTATAGGCCGCTTGAAACCAGAGTCCTTTAGAAATGGGGGTTAAACGGGTTGATTTCATGCAGTAGGAGGCTGCTGCACAAAGTTGATCACCTGTTCACACCAAGCTCCTGCTCGCAATAATACATCTTCGCAAAACGGTTTAGCAACTAACTGCAGACCCAACGGTAAACCCGTTTTAGTCATACCCGAAGGGAGAGTGAGAGCTGGAAAGCCGCAAAAGCTCCAGGGAGAATTGAATGCAGGATCACCAGTACTTGTTAAGCCTTTCGGCGCTGCACTTGGAGTTGAAGGCATAATCAAGCAGTCGCAGCAGTCAAAAAGAGACCCCGCGTCCTTGATGAAATGGCTGCGAATGCGTTGTGCGTCCAGATATGTTGAGGCATCAATTAATAAGCCACTTGCGATCATAGCTCGGAGATTCGGACGATACGCATGCATTCGAGTCTGAAACATAGTTTTATGAATTGTCGCGACTTCCGATATCATGATGATTCGATGAGCTGCATGTACCGCATTGAAGCTTGTTGGTAAAGTGATATCCGTAATAGCTCCCTTATGGGACTCTAGTAACTGTGTGGTTGTACGCATATTGTTTCGAACTTCCGGGCTAGCATGATCATGAAAATAGCCTTGCACTAATCCAAGTCGAGGCGGAACGGAAACGCCTAACGAACTTCGATATGTCGAAACAGGATATGACACTGATGTTGGGTCCAGAGAATCCGGTCCAGAGAGCGCTTCGAGCAATAATGCCCCATCCTCAACTGATCGAGTAAAAGTTCCAACATGATCAAGACTCCAACTTACTGGAATAACGCCGTACCGACTGATTCGCCCATAAGTGGGTTTAAGTCCGACAACTCCACAATACGCAGCGGGACGAATAATCGACCCTCCCGTTTGTGACCCAAGTGCTGCGGGACACATTCCAATAGCTACTGCTGCTGCCGACCCACTACTTGAACCCCCCGGAGTGTGATCCAGATTCCAAGGATTACGAGTAGGGGCGGGGTCAAAGGTTGCAAACTCTGTGGTCTCCGTTTTTCCTAGAATAATCGCACCCGAAGTCTTCAACCGTTGAACAGAGGTTGCATCGTACTGAGGACGAAACCCCGTCAAGATCTGGGATCCGGCAGATGTAACCATGTCCTTCGTATAATAGATGTCTTTAACACCAATTGGAATGCCATGGAGAACTCCATGAAAGGTCCCTTTTGCTGCCTCAGCTGCTAACGTTGTTGCATGTTGACAGACGGCATCATGATCAATTGAAACCCATGCTTTTATTGTTGAGTCATAGTGATCAATCTGTTGAAGAAGTGAGTTAACAAGTGTAAGAGGAGATAACTCATGACTGTGAATTAAGTGAGAAAGCTCAACAACCGAGAGTTTGTGGATATCTTTAATCATGGTCTTCAGCTCGGCATTTGGATAAACGGATTGTTACTGGATATGCAGGTTCATCTTCTAACCGGAAAGAGTATTGGGCAATTGCATCAAGTGCAACAGCAATAGACTCGAAAGTAGAGCGAAAGGACGCCACATCTTCCGGTAGCCAGTATTCTTGTGCTCTTTGTAATAATCGTTGAAGTCTTTGAGAAGGATTGTCTTCCACCATTCATCATCAACAACTGAATTCCTGCATCTTTATTTTAATCTGTCGCCAGAGGTCTTATATTCAAAGACATTGTGACGAGTAACGTGAGGTGGGTAAGATGACCCTTTCTATTACCGATGAGATAGTCACATTTCTTTTAGAGAAGAAAAATATTCCACAGTCTGTGATACAGCAAGCACTCATTCATGTCATCGACGGTTTTGCTGTAATGTTGGCTGGATCGAGACGGAACTGTTCACAGAAACTCGTCGAAGTTCTCTGCGAGCGACAGAGCAGTGCCGAATCTACCTTTATTGGATTTCCAGCCAAAGGATATTCAGCAGATGCAGCTCTGGTTAATGGAACCAGTGGTCATGCTGATGATTATGATGATACTCAGCTTTCCACGGTCCCAGATCGGATCTCTGGATTATTAACACATCCAACTGTACCTGTATTAGCCACGGCATTAGCATTAGGTGAACGTACAGCTGCTTCAGGTCGTGATGTTCTAAACGCGTTTATTCAGGGATTTGAAATAGAATGTAAACTCGCCGAAGCGATTCGACCACATCACTACCAACAAGGTTTCCACACGACCGGAACAATCGGTGCCTTTGGAGCGTGCGCTGCGGGGAGTCAGCTCCTACATCTTGAAGAACCCTCGCTACGTTACGCCTTGGGAATAACAGCGAGTTTGAGTTCGGGGATCCGCGCGAACTTTGGCACCATGACTAAACCTCTACATGCGGGGATGGCTGCATTTAATGGAGTTACAGCCTGTTTATTAGCGCAACGAGGGTTCACCGCAGACCAGATGGCGTTAGACGGCGAATGGGGCTTCATGCAGGTTTTAGGAGGAGGATGGAACGCAGAAAGGATAATGGGCAAGCTCGGAAAGCCCTATGCCTTTGTTCAGCCAGGAGCATCCATTAAAATCTATCCATGCGGCTCCCTTGGTCAGCCTACCATGTATGCATTGCTACAAATCGTTCAGAAAACAGATCTTCATGCACATGAAGTCCGAGAAATTCGAGTACGAGCAGGTCCCAATATTCTAGCACCCCTTCGGTACACGTATCCAAAAAACGAATTAGAAGCAAAATTCAGCTTACAATTTGGATTAGCGTGCATTCTAGTTCGACGACACGCTGGACTCGATGATTACACTTCTACCGTGGTCCAAGATCCAATAATTCGTGAAACCATGTTAAAAGTGAAACCGATTTTAGACCCTGAGGTAGCAAACATGGGCGTAGAAAAGATGCGTAGCATCCTTGAAGTTGAACTCAATAGTCATCGCGTTATTACCCAATTTGTTGACTCCGTGCCGGGAACACCAGACCAACCCCTTCAGAAACACGATCTTAAACATAAATTTTGTGAATGTGCAGCATATACCTTATCAGAATCTAGAGCTAACACAGTATTCGATTTGATTCAAAACATTAGAAACCTAACGAAGATTAATCAAATAACTTCTTTGTTAACGCCCCAATCATGAACAGAATAAATTAACTCAATCCTATTGCATTGACTCTTAGACTGGAGATTCTTGTTAACTCTCTTTGGAAACCCCGCAAATCCTGAAGCTAGAGCACTTGAAATGTCTCTAAATGTCCCAAAATGTCCCCTTTTTACATATGGATAGAAGCAAGGATAGATACTCCCGCGCACATGAGAATTTTTTTCTGAATACACACGTAAGGGAGAACTTGTTTTGTGTCGAGCGCGCGCGTTGTCTCATGATGTTATTCTTTTGGCGCATATCCATCCTAGCTTGCTGGATGAAGTGGGCCCGGAGGGATTCGAACCCACGACTCTCGGCTTTCTTCCAATAAGGTAGAAGGCCGATGCCCTATCCAGACTAGGCCACGGGCCCATTGTTACCAAAGGTGGGTTATCTCCATGTAATGTTCGTATCTTAGATATAAATGGAGGAGCCGGTATTGCTAATTTGGTCTTTTGAGTAGATCTAGATGAATCACAACGTCTACGTCTTGTCGTTTTAAGCTTTCACGCAATTGGATATTTGCTAGCTAATGTTGTTCGATAAGCTCTTTAATCTCTACTATGCTCTTATTTAATGATACAACGTCACTTACTGCTTGAATGACATGAACAGGGAGATGCACTAATACTTTCCCTAGAAATCGAGGTTTTTGATAGCCAAGGGTTTCGATAGCGCGATCCGATAAGTTAACACAAATGTGAGTTATCATCCAGCGCGAGATATCGAATTCCAAATCACACACATCACCTATAAGTTGCGCATCCGCATCAATGACATCTTTTCCTCCCAATTGATCTGGTCGCATTGCGTTATCCGATTCCCCACAGACTATAAACCGTTTAGTGATAACTCGAGAAGATTATATAATGATTTATGTTACTCGAAATACAACCTGCTATTTGAGATTATGACAATCGTCTAGTTACCATAATCTAAGCTAGCTTGGCTTTATTGTTACGCGCGCGCCTTATGGTGATAATACATTTTTTACAATGTTATTGCAATGTAAATAATGTGAAGCATGATTGTTCAAGAAGCGATGACTAAAGATCCAGTTACGATTAATACTGAAGAGTCCGTGACTTTTGCAGCGAAACTGATGCGGAAGAAATGTATTGGCTCTTTAATAGTGGTTCGTGAAAAACAAGTGTTAGGTATTGTAACTGAGCGCGACCTCGTGCATCGCGTGCTAGCTTCAACCCAAAATCCCAATACAGTGTTCATGACTGATGTGATGACAGCTCCCGTTGTGACGATTTCACAACGAGAAGATGTAGCAAGCGCCGCAAAACTCATGAAAGAGAAGGGAATTCGACGCCTTGTTGTCATAGATCAGCAGGAATTAGTTGTTGTCCTGACCACAGATGATCTGACAAGAAACTTGATGCAAGTCGTTGAAGAGTTTGCGACCATGCTATTTATCATGGAAAGGAGAACCGACCACGATCGGGAAATGATTCATCGAGTTACACGATAAGCCCACATGAGTTACTTTTCTAAACACCTACTCTTTATTCGATATATATTGCTGGTCTATAGGGTTCAGCGAGGTGAGCACGATGTTGCGGGTCTACAACATCGTTATCCTCTTCATGAAATACAGTGACTTCGGCACGAAACTCCCGAGCAAAAAAATCTGCTGCTTCGGAGAAGATATCATACTCACTGATTACTCCAATTTGATTCCTTTCACGAAGAAGTTGAGGTGCTATCTTCTGCATATCCGTGACCAGTTTCTGGACAAACGTCGATACTTGTTTAGCGCGTTGACGATTCTCGGGGTTCTGCAGCGCTTTTTGCATCAATTGGCGTATAGTAAGTGTGTCTTGAATAGTAAAACGAAGCGCGTTATGGTATATTTGTGATTTCCATGATGCAGCAGTATAAAGATAAATGTGTGTAGGATGGATCTTCGTGGCTTGGATAATGTGATGAATGTCGTCTAGAAGGGCTTGGATCATGTTTTCCCTCATTAAGATGAGGGGATTCAACTTTGAGGCATCATAATTGGGCCATTGAGCTGTTGATATGAATCCCGGTTTTCCCATCTGCTGCCAGAGTTCTTCACAAATATGGGGGGTAAATGGGGCTAAGAGTAGCGTTTTCGTTTCGATAACTTGAGAGAGGAGGGAGTTAACCCTGGGTGAATTTTTTTGTTCGGGGGGGAGCCGACGTAAATACCACTGCAGATCTCGATCTAGTAGATAGAGTGCGGTTTGGACTGCGTGACGGAATCGTAATTGCTCCATGGCTTCAGTTGCGATGTGAATATGAGAATGAAGACGTCCAAGAATCCATTGGTCAAGAGAAGTTGAGGGAGATTGGGGGTGAGGTAATTGCGTTGTAATGATATCTAGCGCAAATGTGTAGAAGCGTTCTAAGCGCTCTTTCATGGATTGGGCGAGTTCCATACTAAAATCTGCGTCTTGTAAGAGTTCAGCGGTTGACAAGATCGCGATTCGGAGAGGATCTGCGCCATATGTAGCGAGGGCGGTTCGGAGAGGGATGATGTTTCCAAAGGACTTGGACATTTTTTTACCATCCATGAGTACACTACCATTCACAACGATTTGCTGTGGCCAGAGCGAGGGAGGAAATATGGCGACATGATTAAAAATGAAGAATGTGAGGTGATTGGGTACCAGGTCTCGACCTGAATTCCGACTATCCAGTGGATAGAAATAGGTGAATTCTCGGCGCATTTCTTGAAGAACTCCCTCGTTGAGGGCAAGTTGCTGTTCCAGCTGGTCAGGATTACCTCGACCTAAGAAGATGTAGTCAAACATAGCATCGTTAACTTGATTCTGACTCAATTGTTCACGATTAATGATATGCGCAATAGTGTAGTAGCTCATGTAAATCACCGAGTCGGAGAGACTTTCAATAATCCAGTCAGGATCCCATGGTAGAGGTGTCCCCATTCCATGACGTCGTGCACATGCCTTCTCGTGTAACCAGTCGACGACATTATGAAATTCAGCTTCAAGTTCGGTGGGTATTATTGTCATCTGATTGAGACATTGGTGGGCTGATACTTTCCATTCGGGATCACCGTAATTGATGAACCATTGGTCTTCAAAGATTTTGACAATAACCTCACCTCCACAGCGGCAATAGATAGGTCCATTTTGAAGCTCGTACATGCTCGTTGCAGATCCTGAAGCCAATAAATTACGGGTCACAGCATCTCGTGCCTCAGAAACTGTTAGACCTGCATATTGACCCGTAATATCTTTCATGATACCTTGATGAAATTCCAGACGATATACTTCTTTAGTTGCTGCTTCAACCTTGGGATCATATTGATCAACTGCACCAATCTGTTGTAGGAGATCTACAGCAGGGAAAGGGGAATAGCCTTCCAGATAGATCAGGGATATGGGTGAAATTGCGTTGATTGTTTTCAAGGATAAGTTATAGGAAGTCAATTGTTGAGGGGTTTTTTTCAAGTCTTGAAGAGCGATGTAATCATATGGCGCATGGCCTGGGACAGACATGACAATACCGGTTCCGTTATTTGGATCTACAAATGCTGCAGGTAGGATGATGATCTGTTGCGTTGTTAAGGGATTCTTGACGTATTTTCCAATCAGTGTGTGACCGGGGATCGTGCGTTTAATATGGACTGTGTACTCAAGCATTGCTAGTTTATCTGCACATTCACGGCTCATTATCCATTCTTCTTCATTCACGTCGGCAGATACGTATTCGATATCAGGATGGAGCCACAGATTAGTCACGCCGAAAAGCGTTTCGGGGCGCAGGGTCCCCGTTGGGAGTTGGATATTGTCGTTGATGAGGGAAAATTTGACGAGAGTGATTTCTTCAAACTCTGGTTCGAGGTCGCCTTTTGTGTCGTGTTGACCCATTGGGCTCTCACAGCTTGGACACCAGCCAACCGGGTGACTACCTCGCGTAATCAGGGCTTTATTTTGGAGTTGATGGAATTGCCATTCAATAAAACGTTGATATATCGGGTCAACTGTCGTAAATTCACGTCGCCAGTCAATAGAATATCCAATCTCCTGCATGCCTTGTCTTATTTCGTGATGAAAATATTGTGCAATCTGAAGTGGCTCTGTGAAGGTTTTAACTATCTCTGAGGGGACATGGTAAATGGTTTGGAAGTCAGTGATTAATTCAGCATCGTCTGACCGAATACGTTTTGCCATTGCGAGAATAGGGGTTCCTGTATAGTGAAAAGCCATCGGAAATAACACGTTGATGCCTTGCATTCGCTTATAGCGGGCATATACGTCTGTAATGGTGTAAGTCCGGCCATGACCAACATGTTGGGGCGAGTTAGGATATGGATAAGCGACAGTCATAAAGAATTTGGGCATAGCCTCGGGGTCAGCTTCGTAGATTTGAGCGTTATTCCATGCGACTCGCCACTTCTTTTCCATCTGCGACCAATTAATCACGATTGACGTCCTTCAAATTTTGATTAATTAATTGTTTGTGGATTTCTACATTATCGTATTTCTTTTCCATTGCAGGTCCACTATAACCGATAATGCATGAGCTTTCAATATACGTGCGCGCTTTCAATATATCAGCTAGGATTGAGCATAGCTCCTGCCTGAATTGTCGCGATCTGCAGCAAGTTAGAGCGTTTTTTGGTGTATGATACTACTCTGACTGCTGATTAAAATATAGTTTTAGGGTGATTTATTGTCAATGTCAACGTCCAGCGTTTACATCATCAATACTTTGAATGAAAGAGGAGGAACGGTTTACCCAAATAGAGCTCCTAATCCAGCGAGAGCCTCTTCCTCCTTTTTCTCCTCTTCTTCCTCGTCTACAGGTGCGTCTTCTTTCTTTGATTCAGCTTCGGGAGCTGGGGCGGGAGCTGTCGGAATTAATCCAGGAGCCATCTTAATAGCGTCGTCGATATTCACTTCGGAGAGAGAAGCGACTAACGCTTTCACTCTTGCAGGGTCAACATCGATTCCCGTAGCCGCGAGTACAGTAGTAAGAGTGTCCTCTTCGATTTTCGTTCCAGAAGCGTGGAGTAGGAGGGCAGCATAAACATATCGCATTATTCTTTCACCTCAAATATTGAAGCATACTCGTTTTGTTCTTCACTCAATAAACGGTGCTTTCTTTTCAACTTTTCCTATATTTAAACTTCTTTTGGGGCTGCGTCCTTATTTATTTTTGCCAATTCTTGGGAGAGTGATTGCATTTGTTGATAGGCTTTAGCTAAAATATCTATTGTTGTATCCGAAGTGAGGAATATGGTATTTATAGCAAGGTTGCGAGCATTTAGGTGAGCTAGCTGCAGAAGAGATCCGGTGGTTTGTGAAGTGGGATATGATGAAGCCATTGCTAAGTTATAGGCGTGAGTCGACGCATCGGCAAATTGAATGCGGAGCGATTCTACATTGGGTAACAACTGATTGGTGGAAAAGACTAATCCATCCTCATAGGCAGCGACGACACGCAGTCCTACTTCTAAGGGTCTAATATCCAATTTAGATAAGACACTTGCCACGTTGGGTTGGATCGCATCTCCTTTACTGGCTACAGTGGTTTCACGAATCACCCACACGCTTCCCGCCTCGATTCGGGTGCGTATACCCGCGTCATTTAACTCTGAAATAGCTGGGCCAGGCGGAAGCCCCGTATTGCCTGCGGGAATAATGATGTCTTCGGGAGCAATATCACCCGCTTTTGCTGTTGTTTTAATTTTGTTTTTTTCAAGTGTAAGAGAGAGAGTGAATGGATTCATGTTGGTAAAGAGAAGAGTGTTGGATCCCTCTAAGTGCTCAGTAAGGTCTTGAATATTGGGTTTATCGTTTTGTTCGAGAGCGCGCTTGACCAAAATGTTTTTGGAAACCTTCATAAAGATCTCTGAGCGAAACCTTTTGGCCAATTCTTGGAGTTGCGCAGCACGTACTTTATTTAAACTCGCAAATGCGACGACATTGTATTCATTGATTAAATTTGAGAGATCCTCTACTCTTTGGGCTTTTCGTTTGATAGAAGCTCGTTCAAGAACTTGAGCCACTTTAATCACCTGTTTACGTTATACCGATTTTAGTCGGCGGTCCCATTGTCGTTTTTACATATGCTCCTCGGATGTTTCGAAGCCCTTTCTCAAAGCGTCTTTCGAGTCGATTAAAAACTGTTTGGATATTAGCGGCAATTTCTTTACTGTCCATCTCTTCGGTTCCAACTTTACATTGTGCATTCAATTGAGTTCGAATGCGAACTTGAACTGTTCGCCGACGTCTATCAATAAGCGTATCTATTGGAGCAGTTGGAGGAACAGGGGTAGGCATCGTGCCTTTGGGTCCTAGAATGGGTCCAAGAGCACGGCCAATTAAAGGCATAAGTGTGGTTTCAGCGAGGAAAAAGTCGAAACCTCGAACGAGATTTCGGGCCTGTTTGCGATCAGTTGTCAATCCATCAACGATGTCTCGACCAAATACTTGAGCCCCGGCCTCTTGGGCTCGTAAGGCTAAATCGCCCGTCGCGAAGACCGCGATTTTTGTACTCTGTGAGGGAGGGTGAGGAAGTTCTACTAGCTCATTAAACCGGTTTTCAGGTTTTTTTAAGTCAATATCCTGTAAAGCTACGACTAATTCCATACTTTGGGTGAATCGGCGTTTCTTCGAAGTCTGCTTTGCTGCCTCCACGGCTTTCAAAATTTCTTCGATGTTGACCGGCAATGATGATTTCCCTCATTTGAGGTAGTTAAAGTGTTGGCGACTTATTTAAAAACTCATCGTAGAGTCCTTGATCGAGTTCTTGTTGAATTACAACAGGTTCTTTACCTTCTACTGTAACGCCCATACTGGAACAACTTCCCAGAACTTCTTTGATGGCATTTCGCATATCTTTTGCTAGAAGGCTGCTTTTTTTCTGCAAGACAACTTGTACAATCTGTTCCAGATTGAGGTCGCCCACTTTTTCAGTATTTGGAGCTCCCGAACCTTTAGATATCCCTAATTCTTTGACAAGGAGGGCAGAAGTGGTCGGAATACCAACTGTCACTTCAAATTCCTTAGTCGATATGTCTACCTCAATCTTAACTGGTACTTTCATACCTGCAAAACTTTTAGTGAGGTCATTAATTCTGTTGACGACTGCTAATACATTAAGACCATACGGTCCTAAAGCGGGTCCTAGAGGGGGGCCTGCAGTCGCTTGGCCTCCACTGATCAATGCTTCAACAATTTTTACCTCGCTCATGGATGATCTACTCCCTTTTTATTTATACAACTTAAGTTTTCTGAACTAATTTTAAATAATCAGCGTTCACGGTAATGGGCAGGGTAAACGTGGCTTCAAGTAGCTCTAATGTTGCTTCTTTTCTTACCGGGTTCACCCGAGTGATTTTAGCTCGCATTCCTTTAAATGGACCACCGGTGATTTCTACAGTATATCCAATATCTAATTCTTCGATAATTGGTTTTGTCGTCAGATATTTTTCGAGCTCGTTAAACTGTACGCGTCCTGGCACCCGTGATTTAATGTATCGAATCCCAGAAATGGCTTCTTCAATTAAATGAGGGCTGGTAGCTTCAATAAAGATGTAGCCACGTAAGGTTTCAGGTGCAAGAATTGAAATGAGTGCAAGATCTTTTGCCCGTGCTTTCACTTCCACGAGCTCCGCTGCATTTTTCTCTTGACCAGCTGTTGTCCGAACAGCGAAAAACATTGAATCAAACGATTTCTCTTCCATTGTTCTAACCCTACCCTGATGGGGTTGCCTGAAGCATGGTAGCAATAAACTTTACAATAAAGCCGATAACGCCGATAATACCAATACCCATTAATCCTATTTTGATATAAGACCATAACTCATCAAAGCTTGGTCGACCGATAAGGCGGATTAACCGTCTACAGGATGAAAGGAACGATCTAATCGGCACTTGCACACATCCAACAATACAGAATCACATGAAGCTATATCCTCTCTTTTAACTTTGCGGTTTATGTGATCTGGTGTTTGTTAAGCTTGTTGCAGCTCTTGTTTGAGTAGATCTATAAAGGTTTCTCTCAAGAGACGCTGCCATTCTACGAGCGCACGTCCGTACCGACCAAAAGCTTCAAGAGCAACGTTCTGTGAGAGATGGAGAGGTACCATCCGATGACGACGCGCAATTGGCTCCTTTTCCTGTGCTCGGCACTCTTGTGGGGCTCGAGTTGGCCGGTGATGAAAGTCGCATTAGGGCATGTTTCGCCTCTCACATTTTCGTTTCATCAATCGTTGCTTGTGACCATTGCCCTACTGCCTTTCGTATTCGTGAAACGCGATAAACTATCCATGAATCCGAAAACGTTTCTTCAGCTAGCTGTCTATGGTCTCGTAAATGGAGTGAATGTTTTGGTCTCCAATACAGGACTGGTTTCTCAGAGTTCAGGTATAGGGGCAATTCTTACGTTCACTCAACCGCTCATCGTGTTTATCTTATCTATTCTCTTCCTAAAAGAGTCGGTAAAGTTGTGGAAACTCGTTGGAGTAATGATGGGTCTGATAGGTGTAGCGTTACTCTTTATGCGTCCTGGAATACCATTCTCCGCTTTATCTTCATCAAGTCTATTGTTGGTTTTCGGCGCGTTTCTCTGGGCGAGCTCTACGATCTATTATAAGAAATATCTCGTCCAGGTAGATGTCTTCGTGACCACCGCGCTTCAGTTTACAATTAGCTCGGCATTACTTGGAATCATCACGGTTCTGGTCGATGAAACGGTTCCTATCTACCCTGATATTGGCAATACTGCCTATCTTGTCCTTCTGCTCTATAACGCGCTCGTCGTTTCCGTGTTTGGCAATGTCATATGGCTCTATCTGTTACGTTGGGAAACAGCGACCAATCTCTCAACATATGGATTTCTCATTCCTGTCATCGCGTTACT
>JAOZHK010000047.1 GCA_026014905.1 Candidatus Bathyarchaeota archaeon | reverse complement strand
CGATAGATGGCGTCGACGGGTCCGGTGCCTAAGTCAGCATCGGCAACGATTTGTCCATCGGGGAAGCGTAAGCGCACGGTGGCTGTAGGAAGGTTGTGGTTGCCACAGCTGACTTGTACATGTTCTAATGTATAGATCTCAGGCGTTGGTCGTGTCTCATCGACGATGATGACCTCCAGATCCTTGTCGAAAATCTGCCTCTTTTTATCCGCGAGTGCCTTGAAGCTGGTAAAAACCTGTTTGAATTCCGCGTCACTCAACCTGTAACCTAATTCTTGGATACGGGCTCGCACCGCATGTCGACCAGACGTTTTACCAAGCACAATACGGCTGGTATCCACGCCTACGCTTTGCGGTGTCATTATCTCGTAGGTGGTGCGGTCTTTCAACATCCCGTCCTGATGTAACCCCGAGGCGTGAGTAAATGCGTTGGCGCCCACAATGGCTTTGTTGGGTTGGACAGGCATAGCCATATAATTTGATACCATGCGACTGGTGCGATAGAGTTGCGTTGTGTCGATCCTGGTCGTGAGGTTATAGAAATCTTGTCGAGTATTGAGCGCCATCACGATTTCCTCAAGAGCGGCATTACCTGCCCGTTCACCAACTCCATTGACCGTGCATTCCACCTGTCGTGCTCCAGCAAGTATCCCACTGAGAGAGCTTGCTACCGCCATTCCCAAATCATCATGACAGTGAATGGAGATAATGACGCTCTTAATGCCCGGGGTGTGGGTCATAATATACTTCACCAGCGAGCCAAACTCTCCAGGTTGACAATACCCTAAAGTATCTGGGATATTAATGACGGTCGCTCCTGCGCTAATTGCGGCTGCGAACATCTGACAGACATAATCTGGATCACTACGAGTAGCGTCCATCGCTGAGAACTCCACTTCAGAACAGTACTCCTTGGCCCGCTTGACTGCGGCTACTGCCATCTCAATCGCTCCATCACGATCCACTTTCAGTTGTCGCTGAAGATGAATATCAGACGTGGAGATAACGGTATGTAAGAGGGGGTTCGCAGCGTTTTTCAGAGCGGTACCCGTGGTATCGATCTGTGCTAACCTGATACCTGAGAGGGCAGCGATCTGACAGTCCCGTATCTCTTGTGCGAGGAGCTGGACAGCTTCAAAGTCACCAGGAGAGGTATGTGGAAATCCGGCTTCGATGACGTCTACTCCTAGTCGTGCTAGCTGTTGGCCTAGATCCAATTTTTCTTCGATTGTAAGTGCTCCACCAGCAGCTTGCTCCCCATCTCGCAAAGTCGTATCGAAGATACGTACATGTTCCATTGAGGTCATTCCTTTACTCCTCGATAGTTAGATCCTATCCCCGTGAAGGACTCGACTAATATCAGTTTTGTTATTCACGAAAAGTGTTTCCCACAATTCAACGCGTCGGTTAAACATGGTGTGTCCACTAGATGATGACTATAGTGCATACTGGGATTTAAGATTTCAAGCTTAATTAACGACATCTCTATGATCTTTAAGAACATCTTTTATTCTCGACACTCTAAGGCACATCATTGAATTCTCCGTATACTAGTGGTATGAGTAATTATTATTCTAGTACCAATGAATAGTAGGAGGTGAATTTCGTTGAAACGATATGAATGTGTACAAATAGGGCACCATAAAAACATCGGTAACACAATTCACGAATGGCAACTCAATGGATGGAAGCTCCATACTTATCAAGCGCAAGGATCTCCAACCAGGGTCAATCATTATCTGCTATTCGAAAAAGACGAGTAACTGCATAGTTTAGTTTTCAGATCGTGTCGTCAGGGCGAAACAACTTCAATTCACTCACGGATTGGATGGCTGGTTTGCCGTATGCGTTACTAAATGAGCCTAGTTCGTTAGGCCGTATTCACCCTGTGCTGAGTTATCGATCGAGTTAGCTAAATAAATATCTTTCAATACTATTTTACATCATCTCTGATACATAGTGATGAAAATGTCGAAAAAAATTCTAGTTATCGGAATTTCCACGAGCTCACATATGAACGAGGCTCTGAGCAGCATTCTCCTGGGTTATTTCACCGCACAAAAGACAGGTGAAGTGACGTTAATTGGGTCAAGTGCTCCATCGGGCGCGCAGCCGAATTACTTCACATTATCAACGTTTCCATGGGACCGCCTCAGCGATTTCGATGTGCTTGTGACCTTGAGCCCAATAGAAGATCCAACCATCCAAGCCGCTAATCTTGATGAGATGACGGCCGCTTATGTGGATGCAATAACTGAATTCGTACGAAAAGAAAAGGGATGTGTCGCTATCCACTTAGCAGCCGTCCCGTTCAATACAGACTTCACAAAGATGCTGGGAGGACACTTTCTCACTCATCCCCCCATCTTGGAATTCACGATTCACGTAGATAATCCTCATCATCCCGTCGTGAAAGGGATTCCATCTTTTACTGTTGTTGATGAGCTTTATATCACAGATTATGACCCCGTATCTATCGATATTCTCCTTTCTGCAACGTATGAGGGGAAATGCCATCCTATGACATGGACAAAAAGGCATGGTGATGGCAGAGTCGTTTACATCGCGCCAGGGCATGATTTCAGAACCTTTCTGAATCCCGTCTTTCTACAACTGATTGAGCAAGCTGTTCACTGGGCAAGCCAAAATAGTTAATTCACCGCCCGTCTCTAACGATATGGTTACCCACGCGTATATTCAAGCGAATTATTAGACCTCGAGTTGAAGGTTATGAACATCTGTTCAATCTCCCTCATCTATTTTTCACCCACTAAAACAACCCAGCGTATCCTTGAAGTCATCGCCCAAGGAATCCAAAGTGAGACTATCAACCATCTCGACCTCACGTCTTCTACTATTAAACGTCAAGACGTACCCACAATTGATGATAGCTTTGCCATTATCGGCGCGCCCGTTTATGGCGGACGTCTCCCGCTCCCGGCTGTAAAAAGGTTTCAACAACTTACAGCTTCCAACATACCCGCAGCTATCGTGGTTGTCTACGGGAACAGAGCGTATGAAGATGCGCTGATTGAGTTGAGAAATCTCGCTGTCGCTGATGGGTTTAAACCGATTGCGGGTGGCGCCTTTATTGGAGAACACTCATTCGACACCGTTGAAATGCCTATAGCAACGGGACGACCTGATTCGAGAGATTTGCAGCTTGCCCAGAGTTTTGGGCAGCAAATTTCCACAAAGCTTCAAAACATCCAGATTGGTCACGAGCTTCCGTTAATTGACGTACCAGGACACGATCCCTACAAGGATCGCGGACAGCGCCCTCATGATATTTCACCCATTACACGGAACGATGACTGCATCTTCTGTGGCACATGTTCAAACGTCTGTCCAACCAATACCATCACAATCGACACCCAGGTGACAACCACAGGAAAAAACTGCATTCTCTGCTGCGCTTGTGTGAAACGATGTCCAACACGTGCTCGTGTCATGAAACATCCCCGGATACTGAAAATTGCTCAGTGGCTGAGCACCAATTATCATGTCAGAAAAGAACCTGAAATATTTTTGTGAATACGTTCACGAAATATTGAGTTAATTATAGGGAATGTGCGGCTTCAATCGGTCAATATTTGCTGGCTCGGGAGTTATGACTCCATTCTGTAAAGCATTCATTAACTTCACAATGGCTTGGTTCATCGGAGTAGCGATATCAACTTGCTTACCTTTTTGAACCACTAGGCCATTCAGTTCTTTGATCTCAGGCCGTCGACCCTTAATTACATCCTGTAATAATGAGGCTCGACCTGGGACGCCAAGATGATTGATCTGATCTTGGCTTAACCGTCTTTGTCCCCACGCGGTTTCCAGCGTAACGGCAATTTGTTTCAGATCAGCCTTCGTTGACACATCAGCAAACTCATCAGCCGCAATTCCACTGATAGATTCGACCACCACACCTAGTGCCTGAGCCACACGAACTACTTCGCAGCCAATACTCACACGTATTAACATACTGACTGCACGTTGTTCTTGAGTTACGTGTGCGGTGTTTGGACCGATGAGGCCGGCAAGAGCATTGCTCATGCAATTCGTTACCATTTTAGTCCATCGTGCCCCCCAGATATTTGTGGTAGCCGTGCTTGGACCAATCACTTGGAGAGTGTTCACAACGTCTTGAACACGAGGAGTGATGATCCCAGAGAGTTCACCCACCGTGAAACTGTGGGTTGTCATGGGATCCGTTCGCACAACATGACCTGGTGTATAGACGCCGGCGCTAATCGTAGGGACACAGCCAACTGTTCGATTATATCCAACAATCTTGGCGATTATCTCATCAGTTAAAGAGTTTTGTGCGGGAAGAATAAAGCCGCGTCGTTTGAGTGCAGGTGTAATGAGATGTGTTGACCATTGAGTATCATATGCTTTGACCGCGAGATATATGATATCAAACGGGTCAGTAATTGCACTGACCTCATGGAGATGTAGCGCTTTGATGGGAACTGTAAAAGTTTCCTTTAAATCGGTGAGGGCCAGGCCTTTCTGCTTCATAGCTTCAATATGAGCTGCCCATTGATCAATGACGGTGATATCGTGTCCTAATCGTATTAAATATGCAGCAATCGACGCTCCAATGGCGCCTGCACCCATTATCGCTATCCGTTGAGTCATATCATTCACCTCATTATCATCCAGTCATTTGCGTTACTACATCCTTGCACTATCTGAGTTGGCTAGCTTAGAATTTGATAGTGCATCGCACGCGCGCGTAGTGATAACGCGTACGATGAGCCATTATAGTAGTGAAAATATTTATAGCTAGCTAGTTGAGAATTCAACCATCGGAGAGAAGATACACAATTTCAATCATTATAAAATGGGCGGTTCGATGCTTCCAAACGCATGGGGTAAATCGTTCCTGTATTATGTGTACATTTGCTGCTGGGGTTTCGTCTTTCCTTTCTTCATAGCTTCTCGAAACTGTTTGACGTTATTTAGAATCCAATTTGCGATACCTTCAGCATGATCTAGGGGCAAACTGATACCAACTATTAAATCACGGCGATTATTCGGAGTTTCAGGTGTTCGACTGACTCGCCGAACGCCCTTTGTACTAATCTCGAGAGTCTCGACTTCTGGTGGATTGACATATTCATAATAGAAATGTATCAGATAATCTCCTCTTGGAGTAACTCCACCCCACGCACCATTTGCATTAAGTATCTTATAATTCTCGGGTTTGATGTAATGGATATCGCGTTTTCTACTCATTTTCTTCACAATTGGATAGTTAACCTGACTGTTTGTTATTCTTGCATGAAGATAACTCTTATCCTTGAAACTGTTCTAAACCAAGAGTATATCCAGAAAAATGCATAGGCTGGAAGATATTTATACATCCTCTCGTACATTGTATAAATTGATGGACGTTATGCCTAAACAGCCAAAAGTCTCGGTCAACGATCTCTTAATCCATATTTATGAGAATGGCCCAGTCAGAGCAAAGGATCTGGAATTAGCATTTGTCCACACGAAGCGTCTGTCACGAGGGACATTGTACAAGTATAAACGCCAACTAGAACAAGCAGGAAAAATCCAAGCTACACCAATATACAAGCGCCCCATCTACAATATTTTCAGTGTACCAAAACAATTGCATCAAGAAATTGAGGTACTAAAACAGCTCCAAGGCTTTTCGAAGCCAATGTTTTTCAATACACGTGACCGTAACTGGACGGACGCACCAGAAGGATTCTACCTCACCGACGTCAAGCAGAAGGTACTTTGGCACGATAACGATACAGGAGCCTCAGCGGTATTGCTTAAGCTACCACCCGGGATTTCTGAAACAGTGCACTATCATCCTTATGCAAATCAGTGGGGACTCGGGCTATATGGAGAGAGTGAACAGACTGATGGCACTCTCCTTTCTTTTAATGGCACTTTTTCTTATATGCCCAAAGGCGAGCACCATGCAGCGAGGCGATTAACCAAAGAGAGTTTAGTTTATATCTATTGGGATGGTCCTCGAACGAAAATTTCAATATAGTAAATTATTCTGAAAGCCGAAGAGCAAAATCTCTGATCTTTTCCTGGATACATGAAGCATGCACGTCTTAATCCAATAATTGGCTATGGATACACCTGTGCGTGTCAACTGAGGTCAGCGGATTTTGAGATACAAGGCTCCAGGAGTTCTGAGGAAATTTCTGATATGAAGTTGAATGTTATTTGAATATCAGTTATAATTTGGGAATGCAGTGGGATGAGATCGATGAGTTGACTCCGTGTGAAGACTCGTTGATCATATTGACACAACATGGTACATTGTCGAGGTAGTGATCGATTGAGTTCGACTTCGTATCGAATGAGAGGATCAAGATTGGAGTTGGAGCGAAGGCATCCTGCCATTTCGCTGGTGACTCGTAAACCAGCATATCGTTGACTCAATGCTTTGACGGTTTCAGTGCTTAAAGAATTGAGCATATGATCAATGTTAAACTGTCCTTTCTCAAGAAATATCTCGCTTGCTGAAACGAGTTCGAGATGACCTTGCTGGTGAAACTGTACGAAATCTGGATCCAGTTGTTGAAGATATTCGATGCCACTCAGATTGCATCTTGGCGCGTAAATATACGCGCGCGCGTTTTCGTGACGAATGAAGCTGTCTTTAATAAATGGTTTTACGATTTGAAGCTGTTCTTCTTTCCTTGCATAGAGACAGCAGTGATGATTCTGTATGCTTAACGCGTGAGGCGTCAAAGACATGACGTCGTCACTTATGTGCTTGTAAATAAGCGCGTAGAGCTTCACGGACCACTTCAGCGATTGACACATAACTGCCTTTCGACTGTTCCATGTATTGTTCGAGAGCGGTGTATAATCCTGTGGGAATTGTTAGGCTCCGATAGTCTTTCCGGGACATAGTTAGCTTACGATCTCATTTTTTGTTTATATGTTTCGTATATTTTGAATAGGATGTTTTTTGTGAAGATGGAAGTTTTGAATCCTTATGTCATATAGACATAGTATATTATGTAAAATATATCATTATCATGTGTATATAGTGAAGCATAAAAGTAAT
This sequence comes from Candidatus Bathyarchaeota archaeon, assembly GCA_026014905.1. The sequence continues at coordinate 90 of JAOZHK010000047.1, read as the reverse complement.
TGGACCGTAGAGAATATTACATACAAAAGATGTGTATAATACATATCTAAATGTGTTATAATTCTATTGAATGAGGGTTATAGATAAAAT
>JAOZHK010000020.1 GCA_026014905.1 Candidatus Bathyarchaeota archaeon | reverse complement strand
TTTTTATTTATTATTCTTCAACAGAACATACATGGCAGCTTCAATTGATTTACAAATAGTTCCCCTCGATCAGATCGAAGGATGCAATATTATTCTTGGGACTGCACACTTTATCAAAACTGTTGAAGACCTCTATGAAACCATCGTTTCCACCGTCCCAAACGTTCATTTTGGCCTAGCTTTTTGTGAAGCCTCAGGACCTTGCCTAATCCGTTGCGAAGGCACTGACAATACATTAGTTAATGCAGCTAAAGAAAATGCACTCAAATTAAGGTGTGGTCACGGTTTTATCATCTATCTAAAAAATGCCTTCCCCATCAACGTTCTTAACCAAATTAAATTGGTACCTGAAGTATGTTCTATTCATGCTGCTACCGCCAACCCCATACAAGTCCTAGTTGCAGAAACCCATCAAGGACGAGGAATAATAGGTGTAATTGATGGCCAGAGCAGTCAAGGTGTCGAAACCGACGAAGAGAGAACTCATCGCATCAAGTTCATACGAAACATTGGATACAAGGTTCAATGAACGAAGACCAATCTCCATTTACGACACGTCCAAGCGGAAAAGCTATCTTAAAATGACTTCATCAATTTAAACAAGGAAGAAGACTATGACCTACCAGATTATTGGCCATGGAACATGGTACGACAAGATGGCAAGCGAGATCATCCAGAGAGAACAGACATTAAATCGAAATCTGAAAATCATACGAACTGAAAGCGGCATCGGTGCTTCAGGTCTCCCCCATATCGGAAGCCTCGCTGATGCCACCCGATCCCATGCAATTGCACTCGCACTTGAAAATCAAAATCAGTCATCTGAATTAATTGCTTTTTCCGATGATCGGGATGGACTCCGGAAAATCCCAGCGGGCTTTCCAGATAGCTTAAAAAAATATATCGGCTATCCCGTTACGTCCATTCCAGATCCATTTGGTAGCTGCCATACAAACTTTGGCGATCACATGTCTTCCCTTCTCTTGGATGCATTAGATGCATGTCAAATTTCATATACATTTTTATCAGCCAATGAAATCTACAAAAAAGGTATCCTCAACGAACAAATTGAATTGCTTCTCCGAAATGCCCAAGATGTTGGACGCATTGTCGCAGAAGAAGTTGATCAAGATAAATACGAAACGTTTCTTCCCTATTTTCCTGTATGTCAAAATTGTGGACGTATCTATACCACCCAAGCACATCAATTTGTAGAAAAAGAACATCGCGTACTCTACCACTGTAATGGAATGGATCTAGGCAATAAACGGCTCGATGGCTGTGGCTTTGAAGGGGAAATGGATTACCGTATTGATGAAGGTAAATTAGCCTGGAAAGCAGAATTTGCAGCTCGATGGGCTGCACTTCAAATCTCGTTTGAAGCTTATGGAAAAGACATCTCTGACTCCGTGCGAGTCAATGACCGTATCTGTCGAGACATTCTGCATTTCGAGCCTCCGCTACACGTTCAATATGAAGTGTTTCTAGATAAAAGCGGAAAAAAGATCTCGAAATCGAAGGGTAACGTCTTTACGCCTCAACGATGGTTTAAGTATGGATCTCCTCAATCCTTACTGCTCTTGACACTCAAACGATTCACAGGAACACGTGCCTTATCCGTCCAAGATATTCCACAGTATATGAATGAACTTGATGATCTCGAAGATATCTATTTTAAGAAGAAACCAATCACCGATCTGAAAGAACGCGCTAAACTTACAGGATTATTTCTCTACTGCTGGAATCTCCAACCACCACAAGAACCTCGTGTTCATATAGCGTATAATGTTCTTCTAAACTTAGCTCGAGTCGCTCCCCCCGGATCACAGATTGACTTCATTAAAGATCGACTCCACAATTACGGTTATCCCATTGACTCAGAGGATATAGATGATCGAATACAGTATGCTCTCAATTGGATCAAAGATATTGATGTGACTGAAGACCAAAACACCTCTTTTACTCCCACAGAAATGCACGCTCTCCAAGAATTCACGCAAATCCTTGAACAGGTTGATTCCGCAGACGAGATTCAAGAAGCTATTTTCACAATCGCACGGAGAAATGAAGTCAAAGTACGTCGTTTTTTCCAAATTCTCTATCAGATTTTATTAGGAACCTCAAAAGGACCCCGACTAGGACCTTATATTCTTGACCTTGGAAAAGAAACTGTAATTAAAGCATTGTCCGCAATGATCTGATAAATCACCAGAGCGCACGCGTCAAGTGAGTTATCAAACCAAGTTGCTGGCTACTTTCTTGATAAATATCTGCTATCGGATATGTAAAAACGCAAGGGCGTTTCCAAATCTCGTGTAACACCCACTCGATGTGACCTGCAGATTGAGGGTTTGGTGGTTGCTTCGGGTTGAATCATAATTTCGCTTGTTCGTGATGTCACGTCACTTCCATTCAATCGTTTGTCTATGTTGAGGGCTATCGTGAGTTTTCCAGGCCCATTTGTTAACTGTTCTTTCTTGTCTATGTTCCGTTGCTGTTGCATAAACCCGATGCCCCTAAGAGGTTCGATTGCTCGGATAAGAACTGCGCCAACTTGTCTCGATTCATGTGCAACAACATTCAGCATCCAGTATTTATGGACGTTATAAATGAAGACTTTCCCGGGTTGCGCCCACATTAATTGATTATATTGCTTCTGGCCATGATATGCTCGAGATGCTGGATCCTTGTACCCAAAATATGCCTCTGTTTCAACAATAATCCCTTCCAGAAAAGCGTTCTCGAGACGACGGATTAATCGGTGACCTAACAAGTCTTGAGCAACGAGCTCTGGGCTACGCTGATAAAAACACGTTTGGAATAATATGCGCGCCTTTGTATGCCTCATGCTTTAACTGACTTCTGCACGCTGGAGTATGTCTTTCCAATTGACATGCTTTTGAACCAAATCTTTTGCAATTTGAATTTTGTGTGTATTGGTTGCTTTAATGCGGCCAGAAAGTGAGGCGATTTCCTTGATAGTTGTAAAGGTATCATACGGGACTAATAACACAGGGACGCCGAGTTCTTCAGCACGGGCAAGGACTCGTACGTCTGGATAAAAGTTACCAGTTAGTATGAGAACTGAGGTATCTGTTTGTAGCGCAGCAAGTTGGATATCAGATCGATCTCCTCCTGTAATTACGGCTTTTCGAAGAGATCGTCGAAAATACGATAGGGCACTTTCTGGAGTCATAGCGCCCACTAAGACGTCTTCGACGAGGGTATCCATTTTATCATTACAGGTGAGTATGGTACATGAAATGTTATTGCAGATCTCTCCAACGGTTGGAGCTCTTAACGAGATATCGTCAGGGATTATCCCGAGCACATTTACTCCATATTTCTCGAGAATTGGAACACCAAAACCTTTGACTCGTTCAATGGATGTTTTTTGAATGAAATTTAGAATTGCTCCCATGAAGGGCATTCCCTTGGCTTCCAAACATGTTTTTTGGCAGATGATGCGATCTATCATTGCATCATTGTGTGCTTTTGCGATCATTACAACATGGGATTGGAATTGGTTGATTATGTCCGGAGCCTCGATTCCAATCGACGTTCCAACGCCCATGCTGTACGGACCTTCAATGATCATGATGTCTTTGTCTGAAGCTGCTTGATAATAGGCTTGGAGTACTTGTTCTCTATTTTGCTGGGGGTTAATTCGATTACTTTCTTCAAGGTATCGTGAGCCCAAGATGATAGGTGTGATGGTTTCTTGCGGTAATTGCAGATTGAGGACGTGATTCATGAGTTGCGCATCTTCGTCTATTTTGTTTCCATTGATGTCACGCGTCATTTCCCATCCTACAGGTTTAAAATAACCCACGTTGTATCCCTGTTCTTGTAATGTTAATGCGAAACCGAGACAAAATGAGCTTTTTCCGCAAAAACTTTCTATCGAGCATACATAGATGCTTGGGATTTTGTTCATGTAGATATTCCTCCATGTTTTAATGTAATTGTGATTTTCACATCAAGTGCCGATGAACCTTGACTCTGCTTGTACACGAAGAGAGGATTAATATCCAGTTCACTGATCTCGGGATATTCAGTAACTAGTTGTGATATCCGTAACATGACGTCCACGATGGAATCGATGTCAGAGCTTGTTTCCCCTCTTATGCCTCGTAGTAAGGTATAAGCCTTTGTTTCTTGAATCATTTCTACTGCACTTTGCTTGCTTAATGGGGCTAATCGAAAAGAGACGTCTCGCAAGAAATTCACGTAAATGCCTCCTAAGCCAAACATCAGTAATGGTCCAAAGATGATATCACGATTCACTCCGATAATCATTTCTCGACCTTGAGGAACCATATGCTGTACGTTTACACCTAAAATTGAGGCTCGCGGATGGAAGGTATGTGCTCTGCCAATTAGTTCATAAAAACTTGTTCGGACTTCCTCCGCCGTTTGGATATTGAGTTTGACCCCACCGATGTCTGTTTTGTGCAGTATTTGAGGTGATTCAATCTTGAGGACCACAGGGTAACCGATGGTTTCTGCATGTTCTACCGCTTCTTCTGCTGTTGCAGCAAAGAATAGAGGTGCTGACGAAACACCGCATGCATTTATTATCGCGGCAGCTTCAGCGGCTTTCAGTACGACTCGCCGATTCTCCGCCGCGCTTGTTAAGATCGCTTGAATTGCTTTATGGTCAAGCTGAAATCGTGGGAAATCTTCTGGTCGCATCGTGGTACGTTGTTGAGTGTATTTGTAGAGTGCCGATAATGATTGAATCGCTTTTTCTGGAAAATCAAAATTTGGGATCTTTGATTGCTCGAGGGCTTCAATTGCAGGATTAACTCTTTCTCCACCCAGGAACGATGTCACTACGGGTTTCGAACGAAACGTCGATCGCAAAGAAATTATCGCATCCGCGACTTTATGAGGTTCAGTCATGGCTTGTGGGGTGAGAATAATTAATGCACTATGCACATCATCACTCTCTAAAATAATAGAGATAGCAAATTTGTATCTTTCCGCAGTCGCATCTCCAAGAACATCGATTGGGTTAAAAAATCCTGCAGCTGAGGGCAGTTGCTGGTGAAGTGTTTCCACGATCTCTGCTGAGATGGGCGCGATTTTCAATCCATGTTTTTCACAAGCATCAGTTGCTAATATTCCTGGTCCGCCAGCATTTGTGATGATGACTAGATTTTGTCCGGGAGGTTCAGGTTGAGTTGAAAACACTTTAGCGTAGTTAAACAGCTCTTCCGTTGAATTTACTCGAATAACGTTAACGTGGTCGAAAGCAACATCATATGCTAAGTCCATACCTGCCATGGTTCCTGTATGGGATGAAACAGCTCGGACGCCAGCGTTGGTGATACCAGATTTTAAAACAATCACGGGCTTGGATTTCGTGATTGTGCTGGCAACTTGGATGAAACGCTGACCATTCGTTAGACCTTCCATGTAGATTAGAATCACATCGGTTGATGAATCATTCAGTAATTCTGTTAGTAAATCTGCTTCATCAACGTCTGCTTTATTTCCTAAACTAATAAATTTACTAAACCCTATGCGTTCTTCAAGTGCCCAATCAAGGATTGCTGTTCCTAAAGCGCCGCTTTGCGAAATAAATGCAATATTCCCTTTCAGAGGTAATTTCCCTGCAAATGATGCATTCAGAGGAGTATGGGTATCAATTATGCCTAAACAGTTGGGGCCAAGCAACCTTATTCCGTATTCTTCACAGGTTTGAGTGATTATGTTTTCCAGTCGGGTTCCGGAAAGTCCGCTTTCTTTAAAACCTGAAGAGATAATAATCACGTGTTTAATGCCTTTTCTTCCTGCTTCGGTGATAATTTTTGGAACAATGCGAGCTGGAACAACAATTATGCCGAGATCAATAGATTCCTTGATATCTCGTAACTTCGAGTAACATCTGAAGCCTAAAATGTTTTGGGCTTTTGGGTTAACGGGGTAAATCCTACCCTGAAAGCCACTGTCTACAATGTTTTTGAGTACTTCAAACCCTACTTTACCAGGCGATCTCGAAGCTCCAATGATGGCGATTGACTGAGGATTAAATAGGGAAGTCAATAAACTTGATTCTTTTGCTAGCGACTCCAAGTTATAATCCAAGCTCTTTGATTTTT
>JAOZHK010000017.1 GCA_026014905.1 Candidatus Bathyarchaeota archaeon | reverse complement strand
AACCTTCATCATAATATATATTACATTTATCAAAAGATATATCTCAATATTCCATATAAATATATAATTGTGGAACCGTACTAACTTTGAAACATGCATGTCCATGAACGATGAATGGGAATTGTGTCGTTTTGGGTATAGAGCCAGGATATGGGTACTCCTTCGCTTGAACCCCCACCAATTCTTCACAATAAACGAGATAGCTACAAGAACCGGTCTGAAAACCAGCACGGTTACGCTCGGAATCCGGTTTGTGAAACGACTCCCCAATATACAGGTTCGGACAATGTATCACGATGGCGAAAGAATTATTCGTTATGGATTTGCCTTGTAAAGAAAACAGGCGAAAAAATAAATTCCATCGAAAATATCTATTCCCGACAGAAATATGAGTGCAAAACACCTGTTTTACTCGAGGATCTCGAGTAATGTCGCTACAACACGCGACACTGTCGCCTGGATCTCGGGGGATAAGCCCTCGCCAAAGGTGATATCTTTTGGTTGAATGAGAAGAAATCCGATTTGCACCTCGAGAATACGTTGGAGATACGAGGTGAAAAGATGTAAAGGAAGCGTGTGGGTTGAAATCGAGGAGGTGATTGCAGGAATGGATTCCAAGAATCGTGTGGTCCCGGCAGGGAGAGCGAGTAGCGCTGCATCGAGGATGAGGATGTGACTTGGGTTGAACGCGACGATCGTATCTAAATAGTTTTCAGGTACACTTTCGCTTTCAATAACGAGTACTCGTGCATCCTTCAACTGATTATTGAATTGGTGGACAATCTCGAGACCAACCTGATCATCATGGCGTAACGGATTCCCCACGCCAATCAGCGCGAGTTTCCGAAAACCGTGAATCCAGGTTCGGAGCTTTTGAAGTGCCATCGCAATTCTCTGTCCATTGTGGGAGATTAGTGTGCTGCTGGGTGTCCAATCGCACTCAGGTAGATCGCGCTTTCCTCAAAACCGTCGATACCTAAGAGCGCGTTCACTTCTTCATCATAAAAGGCACCGATCTGACAGGAGCCAAGGCTCAGACTTGTGGCTGTGAGTGCGAGGTTCTGCGCAACGTGTCCAGCATCAAGATATATGTACCGGTAAGCACGTTGTCGATATTTCCACTTGCACCGCTGAAAAATTGCGGTCCAAATCATGACAACGGCAGCATCACGACTCATTGTTTGTCCCAGGGTAGCTTGCGCAATTTGTTTTTGAAAATCTCCCCGAGATAATTCTTCAAGCTGGTGGCGCTGGATGGAATAATGATATACACCTGAAGGGATTCCCGAGACTCGGTGAAGAACCAGATACGTCTCAAGGGGATATAATGCTCCGGCAGATGGGGCTGGCCGAAACGCATAGTGACGTTCTTGGCGTTGAACACCTGTCGAGGCCCAGAGAAGGTAAGCGAGATGTTTCTCGTCGAGTGGGCGCTGGGTAAAAGACCGGATGCTTTTCCGTTGTTTCAGTGTTGTATCGAGAGGGAGCATTGGTTGAAGCTCTGGGCGCGATAGCGGTATAGTGTGACACTGGGGAAAGGACTTGTATGTGTCTGGCTTAATAGACCAATCAAGCCTTCCGCTTTTCATGCGATCACGGATGTATTTTGTTTCTTGTTGAAATCTATCCCCAACATCCTTCGACAACCCAACGTTTCTCTCCGATTGGAATTTTATATGTAATTGATGAGCACTCTGTGCATTACGATATTGTATGCTTTAATTGTCAGGCACATGGACGAGAAGCGCCTGTTATTTACATTCAAACTCGTCGGCGTGACGTTGGCAACAGAAACAGCGCTCTTCGCCATCAATCCGTGCGAAAATACATCGATCGTCGGAAACCTCGACATCGCATAATTCACATTTGACGAAGGTTTTCACGTTGTATTTTCCTCCTTTTTCGCTTGATAATCTTTGATGGCTTCATGGAGCCCATCGGCAGCGAGATTCGAGCAGTGCATCTTTACTGGGGGTAGTCCATCAAGGTTATCGGCGACATCTTGACGAGTGATTTTGAGGGCTTCTTCAATGGTTTTCCCCTTCGCGAGTTCGGTAATCATGCTGCTAGTCGCGATGGCGGCACCGCAGCCAAACGTCTTGAATTTGACATCGGTGATGACATCATCTTTGACTTTGATGTAGATATTCATCATATCTCCACAGACGGGGTTTCCCACGGTGCCCACTCCATCGGCATCCGGGATTTCACCCATATTGCGAGGCGTGCGGAAGTGATCCATGACTTTTTCGCTGTACATTACCTCAATTCCTTGGGAGTAAGTGGTGAGATCTGGCGGAGTCGCGTGACGATCTGCGGGAGGATCTCGATAACATAATCTATATCGGCTTCTTTATTTTGTTTTCCCAAAGTGAACAGCAGAGAGCCGTGGGCTTCCTCATGTTTTAATCCGGTGGCCAGTAATACGTGGGAAGGGGCTAAGGTTTTTGAGGTGCACGCGGACCCCGAGGAGCAGGCGACTCCTTCCATATCTAAGCTCAAGATAAGGGCTTCCCCTTCAATATAGTTGAATCGGATATTGATGTTATTGGGTAAGCGCTGGAGGGGATGCCCGTTCAAATAGGCTTCCGGGATGGTTTCCAGCACGGTCGTGATGAAGTGATCCCGCAACTGGGTTAATCGCGGCGCTTCTTGAGGCAACGTTTCTTGTGCAAGTTGTGCGGCGGTTCCCATGCCGACGATGCCTGGGATGTTTTCGGTGCCCGATCGGAGACCTCGTTCCTGTCCGCCCCCTTGAATAGTGGGTTGAATGCGCGTTCCCGATTGTAGATAGAGCGCACCTACCCCTTTAGGTCCGTAGAGATCGTTGGATGAAAGGGTTAACGCGTCAATCTGCGCTTCTTGTACATTGATCGGGATCTTTCCTCCCGCAGCTACGGCATCAACGTGGAAGATAATCCCGCGTTCCTGCAGTAAAATCCCAACATGTGAGATTGGTTCAATCGTCCCAATTTCACCATTCGCATACATAATGGAGACCAAGGTGGTCTGGTCGGTTAGTGCATCTTCAAGTTGCTGAAGGTCAATTACGCCATATTGATCGACAGGCAGATAAGTCACGTCAAAGCCCTGGGTACTCAAGTACTTGAAGGGGTTCAGGACCGACATGTGTTCAACAGCGCTCGTGATCAGGTGACGCCCTTTACTCGCGTTACGCATTGCGATGCCTTTGATCGCGAGGTTATTGCTTTCCGTCCCTCCACCTGTGAAGAGGATCTCTTCCGGTGTTTCAGCCCCAATCAACGTCGCGACGCGAGTGCGAGCTTCGTCAAGCGCGAGACGCGCGGGCGTGCCATATGCGTGGGGTGAGGCGGGATTCCCATAGTTCTCCGTGAAAAAGGGGGTCATCGCTTCCAAGACTTGGGGATCGAGGGGATATCCCGAGGTATGATCGAGATAGATTTGTTGCATAAAGGCTTCCTCTATTAGAAACTTAATACGGCATCGGCGTCGAGAAGGCGATCATTCAAGGTTGCCGCGCCAACCACGTGGGCTGGCTCCGCAAAATCGCCGCGATCTAAGCCTAAAAGCATACAACTTTGCTCGCATACTTCAAGTTTCACACCCGCAGCAACCGCTTGATCCATCACCTCTTTCAGCGAGGGAAAGGTTCCAAGTTGAATTTGCTCTGCAGCTCCTTTTCTCACAACCGTGATACCCTTAATAAGGAAATAAATGGTGGCGTCAACTCCCATCGCTACTGCGGTGGTTGCGAGGATGAATGGTGCATAGAGCCGTTCAGGAGTATCGGTGCCGCTGGTTTGGACATAGAGTATTTTTTGATTTGGGGTACTCATATTGCTCACAATTACTTCGTTTTACGTATTAGAAAGCGGAACACAGCATCTTCTTTCGTGATGTCTAATAATTGGTGGCCAAGTCGCTTGACCAAACTTTTGATATCTTCTTCGGATGCAGGATCATCCGCGTATATCTCGAGAATCGCGCCAATCTCGAGCTTGTCGAGTTCAAGGCGAGTTCGGAAGACGGGTTCGGGACAATACAACCCGACGCAGTCAAGGGTAGATGTGGGATTGGATTCAGATGTCATGTTGCTTCCTCTGGAATATCACATATGTCATAACACCGTTATAAATGTTTGTGTAGTCCCTGTCAGCATCTTTACCAGTCTTCACGTAAAACTGAGAATTCATCTCACAACACCTTAAGTTCCCTGATAATTCGCCAAACCCCTGGCTTGGCAGCGCTTTATACAGAACACAAAGTTAGGAATATATCGGAACGTATACCGAGGAGGGGCTTTGACCTCGCTACCACAATAATTACAGCAGGGAACAATCCCATCACTAGACATTAAATCACCTGCTAACACTTAACAGGCGCCTAGCCTAAATGATTTTCCATGTCAACAGAAAGCGCTAAAATGAATGCATACTCCTCAAAACACAATTCGTACTCCACAGCTTATCAGCAACAAGCCCCCACCTTTCCCGAGACTTCCCCGTAACAAGTCCCGGACAAACAACAAAACGCGTTTGTTTTGCTTAACGCAGAAAAAACCAACTCGAGTCCATGAGGTGTTAGTGTTTCCGCATTAACAACCCGCATTTGTTACAGCGGATATATTGAATTGGTCTTCCTTTAATAACCTGCATCCCAACATCGATAAACTCATGTTTATGACTCATAACGCGCACAGATGACAAAGTGCGGTAAACCCAAAAAAGAATATCGCTCGCGGAGTGCTATAGAATACCAAGAACCCGTATCAATCACTGGACAAAAAGCAACGCATGCAAACTGGTAAAAAGGGGAAAAACACTTAATTATCACAAAACCTATGTTCACCTTGTACCCGATAGATTAATTGAATTCTATTCGATTAACCGAATAATTTCGGGAAAAAGATATCTTCCCATGTTCACACTACTATGGGAGGGAGAAAGGATGAAAGTCAGCAGATATATGACCCATCCTGTAGTCAAGGTGGATGCGAATACCAATGCTTTAACCGCTGCTAAAATCATGACAGAACGGAATGTTGACAGCTTAGTCATCACCGAGGGAAACCGCGATATCGGCATCATTACGTTTGACGATATCGTCGCAATAAAACAACGACGCCTTGAAACCACCTATGT
>JAOZHK010000004.1 GCA_026014905.1 Candidatus Bathyarchaeota archaeon | reverse complement strand
TTTCAACGTCGAGAAGAGTGAAAAGCTTCTTAGTTCCTTGAAGATAATCTTTTGTCTTGAGCACGGCTACTTGAGATTGAGTCATTCTCCCTCCACTTATAATGGATCACGAATGACTTAATAAAATAACTAACCTACTACGCGCGCTCGAAGTCATAGTCAATTACCTGCGCTAATTATATGGTAGTATCAGTATCGCTTGCGTGCAATCAATTTCTGTTTTTATAGTTAGCTCGAATACGCAAGCGCGTTAGTATAGGATCCAGCTTCAATCCACATCGTTTAAAGCGCATGTGTATAATACAGAGACGAGGTTGACAAATGGATCCAAGATTACGTGAATTTGCTAAACTTATAGTAACTACTGCTACCCAGATTTCACGAGGAGACAATGTCCTTATCCAAATCAGTGATCAAGGACATGAGTTCGCGCTTGAACTATACAAGCAAATTGTAAGGAAAGGGGGCCAACCACTTCTTGTCTCGACGCCTACCGAACAAGTGCGAGCTTTTTATGACATCGCTGATTTAGAGACAATTTCCACACTTCCACGACATTATTACCGCCTTGTTCAAGCATCTGATGTCATCATTTCTATTCGCTCCGAAGCGAATACAAAAAGTCTTAGCAATGTTCCTTCGCAAAAGATCAGTGCTCGAGCTAAAACCCTCAAACCTATTCAGGACGAGCGATTAAGTAAGCGATGGTGTCTGACTCAGTATCCAACAATGGGTTACGCACAGGAAGCAGCGATGTCGTTCACTGAATATTCAGACTTTGTTTTCTCCGCGATATTGATCAACTGGGATGATCAACTGCGCATTATGCAAGAGTTAAAACAGATTCTTGATCAAACCGATGAAGTAAGACTGATTGGCGAAAAAACAGATCTTACTATGTCCATAAAAGGACGAAATGCCGTGGTTGGTGGACCCGATAATAATGTTCCTGGCGGTGAAGTCTTTACTGCCCCAATTGATGACTCTGCTGAAGGCCATATCTATTTCGATCTCCCTGCAATAAAATATGGTCAAGAAGTTGAAGGAATTTCCCTGCACTTCGAAAAAGGAGAAGTAGTTGATTTTTCAGCTGAAAGAAATGAGGATTTGCTGCGTAATATGATCGAGACCGACCCCGGCGCCCGTCGATTGGGAGAACTAGGGATAGGTACCAACCGTGGAATTTCTACTTTTACAAAAAATATTTTATTTGATGAAAAAATCGGGGATACTATTCACCTCGCGCTTGGACGTGCCTACAAAGAGTGTGGAGGAACCAATGAAAGCGCGATTCATTGGGACATGATCAAGACAATGAAGTATTCGCAGGAAAGTCGTATGATATTTGATGGAATAGCTGTGCATTTGTCTGAGGCTGGTAACTGGATTTCAGATGGAGAGAAAGTAGGCGGATAACAAAGGTCAGGTAAAAACCTTTTTGTAGATCAGTACTTACGGTACAATAAGTGATGATTAATGAGAGTTCTTAATCTCTTTTACACCTCGACTAAGAATACAGAAAAAGTTGCTCGACAAATTCATGATGTTATCGAAGAACTCGGCTATTCGATTGATACTGTCAATGTGACGTCTCATAAACAAGATATCGATATTTTGCAATACAATATGATCTTTGTTGGATCGGGAGTGTATGGACAGTTACCTGGGCAACCTCTAATTGACCTTCATCGACGCCTCTTACAACAATACAATGAAGCCAGGGAGGTTAAGCCCGCCTCTCCACGGCGTCCTTCAACATATACTGTAATCTATTGTACCTATGGGGGAGTTCATACTGGTATTAATGAGGCTATACCCGCAGTAAAATTTCTGGGACAATTATATGACCACCTAGGTTACTCGATCGTTGGTGAATGGTACGTTGTGGGAGAGTACTTAACAGAAAATCTTCGGAATCGATCTGTAGACGGGCGTTTGGGAGATATTCGAGGGCGCCCAAATGAACAAGATCTCCGCGAGGTTAAGGAAAAAGTCCTCGGTTTATTCAAGTCATTACCGATAGCCAACTAGCGTTTGCATTCCTTAATTTCACGCACGCGACGTTATGGAGTCGAAGTCATGGAATTAAATCTTGATGAAAAAACACTGACTCAAAATGTTATCCATAATGGCAAAATCTTTCAGCTAACGTCAAATAGGGTTCGTTTACCTAACCAAACAATTACAACACGTGATGTTATTAACCATCCGGGAGCTGTAGCTCTCGTTCCTATTCATAATAACCGTATCATTTTAGTGCGCCAATATCGATATGCCATTAATCAAGTCACATTGGAGATTCCCGCAGGAACATTACGGGACGGAGAAGACCCTCGAGAGTGTGCACATCGAGAACTGATCGAAGAAACAGGCTATCATGCTAAACGTCTTGAAAAACTCTTTGATTGTTATCTAGCACCAGGATACAGCAGTGAACGAGTTACGATGTTTCTCGCGACAGGACTCTCCGAACGACAACAAGATCCTGATGACGATGAATTCATTGAGGTTGTTACAGTTACAGTATCCAAAGCCATCGAGCTGATTCTCGGTAATAAGATCGTGGATACGAAGACAATCGCAGGCATACTATTTTTCAAATACTATAAACCGGATGTCTAACCGTAGAATGGGCAAACCACGGATTAGATTTCAAAGTTAACTAACGCGCGCGCAGATTATGTGTAAAGACGCCAGGTATAGCGACATTGAGTGCACCGAAAAAATTGGGTTGACCCCTCGTCACCTGCGCGAGTTTGAACTTGCCAATAATACGCTTTCGTATTATGACATTGAGGGCACTCCCGCCTTGTTGTAGGCATTGTTTGCAAATTTTCCATGTTGTCAATTACAGTGACCACATTCGATCTTGTCTTGGTATTATGACCTGTCAAAGGGGTTTGTATGTCTTCTTGAATATACCCACATCGTACACACTTTAGTTGCACTCGTGACGTTGATTCTGATGTCTCTGTGACGGGGAATAATTTTCGTTCGCAATTAGGGCAGAATTCCATTTTCAGATCACATGACGATAGAGGATCAACATCGCCACTCTTTCATAATAAGTTTATCGTATTAGCTCCACGAGCGTATTAGCTAGAGACTATTGTAACCCATCATAATGACTCGCTGTTACTGTCTCAAGCTCTTTCCACCGCCCACTATAACTCGCATGTAGCAAAATCATTATGTATCAGAATTGATAATTGGTGAATGGGATAACTGATGAGTACTTCGCGACGCCGACGATCTCCGCCTAAACGGGTGCGGGTTAAGAGTAAGAAATCACCATCTCCTCGTAAGCAACCGTCAGTGAAGATCGTGAAACGAAATGGACGTGTTCAACCTTATACTCGTGTTAAGATGGTCAGGAGCATACGTAACGCAGGAGCTAATCAGCAGGAAGCTGAACTTGTCGCAAATCGGGTTTCTAAACGATTACAAAAGCGAGAATCTGTTCCTTCGAAGGAATTATCTAGTATGGTGGCGCGATCGCTGTCCCATGTGAATCCGACGGCATCGAAACAATATGCAAAACGACGAAATCAAAAAGTAGCGTATACTCAACGAATTAACCAACTCAATACCGAAATCGGAAGTCTGAATCAGCAACTTAACAGTGTGCCTCAGCGAATTGAGCGCGTTAATGAGCGCATTCAAAGCTTGTCAACGCGAATTACCCGTATACGACAAAGTAATTACCGTACATTACCTTATTTAGAAGCTGACCAAACCACTCTTTCCGAAACATGGAACAACCTTAGTCCAGAATTGCGATCAACTACAAGCCTGCAAAATGAAACTGTTCAATCTCAGCTACGAGATCTCCAGCAGGCGCTCTCTTCTCGACTTTCAAGTACCAACTATAACATCGGAACGCTACAAGATATCGATTCACGTCTTTCTGGATTACGTCTTAACCTCTCCGAACTCCAAGGGACGGTAACTACAGCGCTAAGTCCTCTAGAGAACAAGTTACAAAACATTGACAAGGATCTTCGAAAAGCCGAACGTACGGTAGCACTGGTTGCAGATGCAACGTTTCCGTGGGAAAGAGACGAAACTCCTATTGTTGCAGTGAAAGTAAAAGATCTGGATAATGATCTTGATGGCTTCATGACATTAACTAATCTCCGCTTCATTCTGGAACACGAGAAGGAAATCGTGTTGAAA
>JAOZHK010000267.1 GCA_026014905.1 Candidatus Bathyarchaeota archaeon | reverse complement strand
CACCTTCGCCACTCACCGCGGGGATCACTGAGGGTCCAAGTAGTTCCCCTGTGAGTTCTGGATTACCTTGGGCTCCACCATGCGCAATCTGGATCACGATCTTCCCTCCTACATCGTGGACAGCCTCTGTCATTTGGGTTAAGCCTGCGAGAAAGTCATCAGAGTGGATACCGATCTGCCACGGCATGTTTTGTCCATCCATTGTCACAGGTGCGAGACCTGTAATAATTAGCCCTATTCCACCTTTTGCCAATGCGACCATGAGGTCGATGAGGCGTTGACCGACGGTTAAGTCGGCATTCGCCATACCTTCGTACGTGGCTGATCGAACAAAACGGTTCGCTAAGGCCATCCCATTAATCGTTGTTGTGTCAAAGAGAGATACCATATTTATCACTTTTATAGTACATTTATCTTGTGACTCTATCTGTCAGAGTCGAACAAACATAAACATCCCCAGGATTTAAGGATTATAGCTTACTCGCACGCGAAATGACAGGAGAAACTACCTTTAATGATAAAGTGGCAATAGAGAGGTAATTGTTATAAGTCCACTGATGTAACGCGCGCGTTATGGCTCACTAGCCTCATCCAGTGGCGTCGGGTGGTGTTCGGTGATTAGCTTCCAGATGAAATGACAACAGTTGTCCCCTGTCATCAGGACTTGAGGTCGCTCGAACCGTATGGCGGGGTTGAAGCCTGCGGTTGCCGAAACATCACCGCTACAGACGAGTTTCTCGCCGATGTGCATAGCATTCATCTTTTTGAACGTGTCGGCATGTATACACTTCGTGACCCGTACTTCAAGCACGGTTTCGTTCTTCCGAATGATGGTAAAGACGTGGGCTTTGGCGTTAAATAAACGGAACAAATATTCAGGGTCCCTTCGTCCCGTCGATTGGGCAATCTCATGCCACCTCGTCCGTGTACGTTCATTGTTCCACGTCATTAACGCATCCAGCGCTTCTTCACCATATTGCTCGAGTAGGATGTGTCCCATGATCGCAAGCTGCATATCTCGACAGACTCTCAACTCGTCGCCATACATTGTCATCATCAAAAAATATGGGTTGCATGTGTTAATTAAATACATGGCAGTAGGGTAGGAAACGCGCGCGTACAGCTAACTACCATCTTCGTAGATTTGAAGTCTTCAATCCCAGATTAGTGAGGCATCATATCTTTTTATACGACCCTAAGGCATGATTACTCGGTGTTTGATCGTTGTCGTTTTGTCCAAATTGTCAAGCTGAGATTGCTGAGGGAGAGAAGTTCTGTGCTCGATGTGGATCATCACTTGAAGGAGCATCCATGCGTTCCGATATTACGATCGTGACTACTCCCAGAGTTCCAGGTTTTCGCGTAAGAAGGATAGTAGGCGTTGTCACGGGATTGACTGCTCGGACCCGAGGTGTAGGAGGACAGTTTGTCGCGGGACTCCAGTCATTGGTTGGTGGCGAGGTGTCGGCATTTACATCGGAAATCGAGAAAGCGCGGGGCGAAGCCATTCAACGAATCGTGGTGAAGGCGCGAAGCCTTGGGGCTAATGCCATCATTGGACTCGATATGGAGACGTCGGGAATTCTTCAAGGTACCGTGCTGATTTCAGCGACCGGAACCGCTGTGGTTATCGAACCCGAATAAGAGCCTAGCTAGAAATAACCTTCTCGTCAAAAAATAGTTAACTAGAAGTAATCTACTGGATTATTTTCTACATTTCTATTTTCTTGTTTAAAGTCCTTCAATCCCAGATACTTCTATAACGAGTTGGGATTGATCTTCTCGTTTCTCTACCACTTTGTCCATTCATTATTATTTATATACCTAAACGAAGATGATCAGCTTGTGAATACACATGACACGTGGCGATATATTCGAGAACCTGGAGTTTCTGCACAGTCCGCAAAAAGTAGCGCTTGCGGAAACTGATGGATATGCTGTGATGCGGATCGCTCTGGGAAAACATGGCCGTGTTCCTCCACATCTGGCATCGCATGCCGCGTTCTTCCTCGTGTTACAGGGAAAGGCAATCATCACATCGGGTGATGACGCGATCGAACTTGAAGCGCATCAATATGTTTCGATAGATGCCGACCAAATTCGTGGGATTGACGCGTTGGATGATGTGGTCATCCTGGCTGTGAGAGACTAACTAGAATTTCAGTCAGTGCCAAGATCTTTTATTTTTCCTGACTTGACGTCCTTAAATTCCAGTTACTATCTTTAATATTGAGATGGAGTGAACTATGAAGCCTGAAGAAGATGCGTATGGTCAAGCTATGTTGGCACATTTTCACGGCAGACCCAGCTTTGAAATCGTGGAAAGAGATGATGGATATTTTGATGTATCCACCTATAGCTCGGCTACATATTTCTCTGAGTATCCTGAGTGGAAACCTCTCGAACAACAAGCCATGTCCTTCGTCCAGGGGAAAGCGTTGGATATTGGTTGCGGAGCAGGTCGTCACGCACTGTACCTGCAATCTCAGGGCATTGATGTCACAGGCATTGATATTTCACCCTTAGCCATCCACGTCTGTCGTCTCAGAGGGTTGCAGAAAGCACAGGTGATGGCCATCGAAGACATTGACTTTCCAGCGAGTTTCTTTGACACAATCATCATGATGGGGCACAACTTTGGGCTGATGGGAAACTATGAGAATGCCCGAAAGCTACTTCAACAATTCTATCATATCACCACAGATAATGCGCGCGCGTATCATTGCGCATACTGTTGATGTGTATCAAACCGAGAATCCTGATCATTTGGAGTATCAAGCCTTCAATCGACAGCGAGGACGCATGCGCGGTCTACTGCGGCTACGCATCCGATATAAAAAGTATGTGTCGCAGTGGTTTGACTATCTATTTGTCTCCCCTGACGAAATGGCGGACATCGTGAAAGGCACAGGCTGGGAGATCCAGGAGTTACTTCGCGATGATAAAGAGCCATACATCACTGTTATTACAAAAGCGAGAGTAAAGAGTTATTTGTGACCGGTAACCGGTTTTGGTCGGTATGGGTCTTCGAGATAGCTGATATCTTGGTCTGATATCCGGATGGTTAACGCGTCGACCGCTTCTTCAACATGAGCTGGGTTCGACGTTCCAATGATGGGCGAGGCGACATCTTTATGGAGTAACCATGCGATGGCGATCTGAACAGGGGTCACGTCATGGGTTTGGGCGACTTCGATAACCCGTTTCACGATTTCCGCGTTTTCCGGTGGGGCGATGTATCGTTGGTAATTTTGGTGAACGGGTTGGAGCCGGCTGGTGTCAGATTCGCGGACGGTGAGTTGCTGTCCCTTCAGGTATTTGCCCGACAGAACACCGACAGCAAGGGGACTCCAGGGAATTAATCCGATCTGCTCCTGGTGGCAGAAGGGAATCATCTCGCGTTCTTCTTCGCGGTATAAGAGGTTGTAAACGTTTTGCATGCTGATGAACCGCTCATATCCTGACTTGTCACTGAGATAGAGGGCTTGGGCGAGTTGCCAGGTCCACATGCTCGATGCGCCGATGTAGCGGACGGCACCTTGCCGTACAAGATCATTCAAGGTAGATAGTGTCTCGTTGATGGGGCTTTCGTAGTCCCAGCGATGGATTTGATAGAGATCAATATAGGCTGTGTTTAACCGGCGGAGCGAGGCGTGTGCTTGATGCATGATATGTTTCCGTGAGAGGCCCCGTTGATTCGGCTTATCACCCATCGTGCTGTAAACTTTAGTGGCGATCACGACGTCCTCGCGGACTGGTCCTAGGAGCTCTCCCGTGATCTCCTCCGACCGTCCATGGGAGTAACTATTCGCGGTGTCAAAAAAGTTGATACCGAGATCAAGTGCTTTGTCAATGACTAATTTCGCATCGTCGCGTTCGATCATGTACTCGCGTTCATTACCAAAGGTCAAGCATCCGAGGCAGATCCGTGAGACGTGTAATCCCGATCCTCCTAATCGCACATATTCCATGATGTAATCACATCTCAGTTATGTCGATTCAAGTTAAAAAATGTTAAACACTGGCTCGCTTTGTGTTTGAAGTCCTTAAATCCCAGATGTTCAAAGAGATAGTTACTGAAAGACCGTAACAGTAATATCGTGGAAAAACCCTATAACGTCCTAGCGGAAAGAAACTACATGAGCAAAACAGTTTATAATTACATTAACGATTTAAAAAATGAAACTTACTTTTCATTAACGAAA
>JAOZHK010000118.1 GCA_026014905.1 Candidatus Bathyarchaeota archaeon | reverse complement strand
CTATGAACTGTGGTCGAAGTTTAACTCGAGGATTGAAATGACTTAATGATTTCCTAGATTAGCTAGTTAAAGGCGAGGTTTACAGATAATCTCTTTTATTCGAGTCTCAAAGAACGTATGTGTATTGCTCGGCCGTAGTACAACTGCCGTATCAGCACCACCACCCGTTCCTCCGATGCAGATAGCATCTTCATCGGTGCGAATGAGTCCAGCATCCGCAGCCATACAGGCGATCTCACACGCCACTTTTACACCTGCTCCAAAGAGACGGAGTACATGGGCGATAATTTCGTCTACTTGGATAGCATTGAATCTCCGGTTAACTGCTCGTCCTAATGTTCCAAAGGCATGAGTTGCGTGAAAGACTACAGCACCATTCTCTTTGATCATTTGTAGATTCTCTGGGGACATTCGGTGCTGGTTGGGTTCTCGAAATCCAACAACTCCAGCAACGATAACGCAATTCGCGTCTGAAAACACGTTAGATGTTTTTACACCAGTTACTCCTGTGTAAGATGCCACAACTATGTTATTAATGCCAAGTAGATCAGCACGTGCTTTTGCGAGTTTCAAGGTTTGATCGGTATTGTGTGTTCCTGGTTGCTCGAAATACATGACTTTGGATTCAATATTTGCCATGATGTTCACCCTAAGAAATATACTCTGTTGATCTTGTGTCACGCGGTGCAGGCTTCTTAAAGATTATGGAGTAGGTTAATCCGACAATTTATAATTACTGACGAATTCGTCGAGCTTTGATCAATTCTGCAACTATACTAATAGCAATTTCTTCTGGAGTTTCTGCTCCGATGTCGATCCCGATTGGGGAGTGTATTCGAGAAAGTAGATCGTCGCTGATTTCATCTACAGTCCGTAATTTCTGGAATATTTGATCACGTTTTGTTGTGCTTGCGATCATCCCAATATAACATGCTGGTTTAGTGATTACGCTCCGTAAAACCTCGTAATCGTATTGATGTCCATGAGTAACAATCACAATATAATCGTTATTCATGATAGCAAGATTTTTTGCGACAGATTCAGGATGATCCATTATACGCATCAAGGCATCAGGAAATCGATCTCTTGAGACAAATTCTGGACGATCGTCGACTATAATGAATTCGAATCCAACCTGCTTCACGAATGATGCCACATAGAACCCCACATGACCTCCTCCAAAAATATACACTTTCTCGGGGACACGAATGGGTTCGATAAAAAGATCGAGAGTACCTCCACAGATCATACCGGTATCCTGATTGAGTTCATCGGATAGGCTATGGGTGACAATACGAGAATGGCCAGTTTGTATGACGTTCTGGGCTTCTTCAATCGCTAGAGCTTCCACAGTGGAGCCCCCAATTGTACCATGAATATTCCCATTAAGCTCGACAATCATTTTTGTACCAACATCTCGAGGTACTGAACCTTGTGTTTTGATGATAGTCACTAGTGCTGCGGGAATTTGCTTCTGTTCTAATTCCACGATTTTCTGAAAAATGGATGACATATCTATCCTCTCTTAAAGGTAATCACAGAGCATACACACATGCATGCGTTGTGGTCTGCATGCGGGATTTGATCATAAATATTCCAGAATCTCACAACTATATAATGAATTTGTTCTCTAATCCATTCATCGAAATGGCCATCGATAACTCCTAAAAATATTACCACTTGGTGGATAAACGTGAAAGCTGGACAAAACCAGACATAACCAGACATATTCACATAAAGCGAGATACTTACAACAGACCAGCCAACGCGCGCGCTAGCTCTCGCAAAGTTGTCAGTATCGGAGTTTGATGATTAAACTTTAAGGGTGCTCATAGATATTATTACTTGGCTTGGTAATTATGATCGCTCAGCTTGAAAATACCATCATTAATCTTGATATCGAAGGAGCTGTCGCCACTACAATCACCCTGCAAAAATCCCAGCAGGTTACAAGAGAGAACATCTTTCAGGCCATCGCACGCGCCCTCGATGTTGTCGGTAAAAAGTATGAACAAAAAGAGTATTTTTTAACCGAGCTTGTTATGGCGGGCGAAGTAGTTAAAGAAATCTTAATCCTCATCGAGAGTCCAGATGAAACGCCCATTTCAGACAGATTGACCAAAGTGGTGTTAGCTTCAGTTCATGGAGACCTTCATGATATCGGCAAGAACATCTTTGCTATGTTACTCCAAGCGCAAGGATTTCATGTTATTGACCTTGGCATCGATGTCCCTCCATTCGAGATTGTTTCTGCAGTGAAGAAAGAACACCCGAAAATTCTAGGATTATCTGCACTCTTAACAACTACAGTTCCTGAATTTGAAGCGATTGTTACAGCTTTAGAAGCTGAAGGAATTCGAGACTCGGTCAAAATTATTGTTGGAGGAGCTGCAGTTAACCAATCAACTGTCGACCAATACAGAGTTGATGGATGGGGGCAGACAGTCATTGATGGAATTAAACTGTGTAAGCAATGGTCACAAAAGGAGGAATCTGAATGAATCGTCAGGAACGATTTAGTCGCGTCTTCGATTTTCATGAAGTGGATAGAGTACCTGATTACGAATTTGGGTATTGGAAAGAGACCATTAATCGATGGCATCAGGAAGGGCTCCCTACAGAGAAAAAAACCCATCGAGCGATTGAACTGCACCTCGATTTAGAAGGATGGGAGAGTGTTGCTAAACTCCCTCTACGCAGCGGATTATGGCCGCCATTGCCAGAACGAATTCTTGCAGAAGGGGAGGGAAGGATGACGATTGATGATGGCATGGGAGGTATCCAGCTACAGACTATCGAAACCTCGTCTCCTCCCCATTATATTCGATACCCCCTTGCGACACGGGAAGCTTGGGAGCGCTTGAAACCCTTCTTTGATCCGGAGACTATTGGGCGATTTCCATTAAATTGGGAAGAGATCACTACAAGCTATCGTGATTCGGGTGAACTTGTGGGAATTGAAGTAGGTAGTTTGTTTGGTTGGCTACGGAATTGGATGGGGATACGGAATATTTCTGTAGCGTTTTATCGCGATCCTGATTGGATCGCTGAGATGATGGATACGTTAACAAATCTCTGGATCCAGCTCATCCGTCGAGCACTCCGTGCCGTTAAAGTGCATTTCGCCACATGGTGGGAAGACATGTGTTATAGTTATGGACCAATCTTATCGGTTAAATTCTTCGAAGAATTCATGGTTCCTCGTTACAAAAAAGTGACACAAGTTCTCAAAGACTACGGCGTCACAATCAATATTCTTGACTGTGATGGCGATATTTCTGAACTGGTACCAGGGTGGTTAGATGCAGGTATTAATTGTATGTTTCCTTGTGAAGCTCGATATACCGATATCTTCCAGCTTCGTGAAACGTATGGCCGAAAAATACTTCTTATGGGAGGCGTCAACAAAATTGCTTTAATGGCCGGCGACGCCGGGATCGATGCGGAGTTGAAACGCCTCTCTCCCTTGCTCGAAATGGGAGGTTTTATTCCTACAGTGGACCATCGATGTCCACCAGAGATTTCATATGCTACTTATCTCAGGTTTCTCGCAAAAAAACGAACATGGATTAACCGTTCGATCTAAACGCAGACACATAAAAGCTAGCCAGAAGGATGTACTGCTCAGAGTAAAAAAAAGAACGAAATAGTACGAGCGGAGGCGGATTATGTCCGTAGTCTATAGTCTTAGAAATAATCCTAATCTATATCTAAACATCACGAATAACTGCTCAAACAACTGTTATTTCTGTTTTAAACGCTTCTGGAAAGGCATAGGAAACACAAATTTACAATTGCGGCGAGAACCATCAACCAAAAATATAATTCAAGAACTTCAGCAAGCACTTGACAAGTCAACTAGAAAAGAAGTAGTTTTTTGCGGATTTGGAGAACCAACTACAAGACTGGACACAGTCATTGAAGTTAACAAATTCATTAAGAACAGATACCAGAATCCAACCAGACTAGACACAAATGGCTTAGGATATAGGTTAAATCCTGAAAGAGACGTTGTAAATGAACTGAAAAACGCAAGTCTCGATCGAGTATGTGTAAGTGTTAACGCATATACTAAAGAGTTATACAATTCTATATGTAAACCTAGATTTGATGACGCGTTTGATAGCGTTCTCTATTTTTTAAAGAGAGCGAAAGACGAATTTGACACCGAAATAACCGCTGTCACCCTAGACGAAGTGAATATGAATAAAATGACACAATTTGCTAAAAAACTAGGTGTTCGATTCAGAAAGAGACCGTATATTCCAACATTTTACTGAAAACTATCGAGACGTGCGCGCGCGTTAATACTGTTTAAGGTATAATAGGAGAGGATGTGCGTTTCTTGGTTCTGAATCTCCAGACAACAAGAAAAAAGAATAATAGGCTGCCAATAATCGCCATAAATCCACCGTAATAGAAGATTGCCTGGATATTGAACAGATCCATAATGATCCCTGATGTCAAGGGACCAATCACCATTCCGATGCTCATACCAACATTTATAGTACTCATGACTGAAGCCATGCCATGTTCTCGACCATACTCAGCAGCTAAACCAGTCGATGCAGGTATAAGCATCGCCCAATTTAAGCCAATAAATATTCCTAAAGCGAGCAATTCCCAGAAAGTATGAGTTGATGGTACTAGCAACATGAGAATCGCACTTCCAACACCGCTGAAGAGAATCATTCGAGTCTTATCATACCTGTCCGCTAGGATCCCAAAAGGTCCTTGAAGAAAAGACATGATGAGTACACGTGATGAAAGAAGAATTCCTACATCACCTGGAGGAATGCCCAGAGAATCAGCTAATAAGGGAAAGAAAGAAAAAAGATTCCCTGTTCCAATTGCCGTAATAACGCGAAAGACTACTACGCCACGAATTGCTGGAATATTTAATATTGAACGGTATGAAATCGAAGGGCGATGCTTGGTATCTAAATGATCCTGCATTTCTTTTTCAGGTAACGCGATGAATAAGATAATTAACGCAAGGAATGCAAGGATACCCATAACCAGAAAAGGCATTTCAAAACCATACAATTCCATAAGGACGCCCCCCACCAGAGGACCGCTTCCCCAACCCGCCATACGGGCGATATTTATATACCCAATGTATGAACCTTCTTTCCCATCGGGCGTAATATCTCCAATATATGCTAAAGAGATGGGCAGTACAATACCCGATCCCAATCCTTGAAGGAACCGTGCAAGTATTAATTGGATAACATCACGTGAAAGAATATATCCAATCGATGTGAAACCTAGTATTGCGAGACCAAGAACTAAGAATATCTTCCGTTTTCCCCATTGATCGGATAGTCGACCAATAAATGGCATGATTAAAGCTCGAGCAAGGAAGTAGCCAGAAAAAATTGCCCCCAGCCAAATCCCCGTAGCTCCTAAATCTTCCGCAAAAGTCGACATGAGGGGGCTGACAATCCCGAGTCCAAGCATCGAGGCAAAAAGCGAGATTGATAATACAGCGAACGCCCGTGTTACATTGATTGAATCAACGTCCATCAATCTACCAAACTCTGCAGCTAATAACATCGACAATTGCTTTAATCATTGTGGTTCATACCTACTACGCTTATGAGTAACAAGTCATCTAAAGAGATAGGGGAGAAAAAGTGTGAGGCATCAGCCTTGAGGATCCACTTTTTCTTCCTCATTATACGCACACGCGTAACAACTGTATAAGGCTCAACGATGACATTCATGTTTCAATCGTCGACAATACTGAATGACTGGTTTTGATGATATGAATGCAATAAGTTCCACGCTTCACATTAACTAGTGCATAAAGGGCAGAGATGAGGCGATGATACGGAAGCTATTATCTTCAGATTGTAAATCTATCTATAGAATTATCAATGAAGCCGCTCAGGCGTATAAAGGCGTGATTCCTGAGGATCGATGGAAAGAGCCATACATGCAAAAGAGCGAATTGCGTGAGGAAATCAGCTTAGGGGTTCAATTTTATGGATGGATTAGGAATAACGTTTTAGTCGGTGTGATGGGGAGTCAATTCATTAATGATGTAACCCTGATAAGACACTCGTATATTCGACTTCGATATCAACGCATGGGAATTGGGACAAAGTTACTTCAGCAGCTTGTAGATTTAGCTTACACGCCCGTAATTTTAGTAGGGACATGGAACGATGCAACGTGGGCTATTCGTTTCTATGAGAAAAACGGTTTTCGATGCATGTTACGTGAAGACAGTGATAAGCTTCTGAGGACATATTGGAGCATTCCTGAGAGACAAGTGGAGACTTCAATTGTCCTCAAGTTAGAATTGACTAGCTAACAGGAAAGCCGACATCTATACACCTCAGCAAACACTAGCGAATTATTTAAAGGACGCATCAATTATAGCTAGCTAGCTCATCATAAGAGGACTGCTTAAGATGAAAATTACTAATGTTAAACTTGATATGTTCAACTGGAAATCCGCACCATGGAAAACAGGTGTTGGCACATTGTTTGGAGGTACCAAGCAGCTTGGTGTTGTGACGGTGGAAACTGATGAAGGGGTAAGCGGCAATGCTTTTCTAGGATCATCTCGAATGGGGGCAGATCATTTTGCTTTAAACCTCATCGAATTCATTAAACCGTTGATTATGGAACGTAACCCCCAGAATATTGGGGAAATTTGGTGGGAAATGTGGAAGATGAATCGCTCCGTATCAACCTATATTATCGGGGCTATAGATGTTTGTCTATGGGATATTAACGGAAAAATTGCGAAGCAGCCCATTCACCGGCTTCTGGGTACGTGTAAGGATAGCGTCCCGGCGTACTCTAGCACAGCGTACCATGAAACCAAGGAAGAGTATGCGGAGGAAGCGATACAATTCAAGGAACTCGGCTGGACTGCACATAAGATTCATCCTCACGGCGACCCTCGGGCAGATATTGAGATATGCCGGGCAGTCCGAGAGGCGGTTGGCGATGACATGACCCTGATGCTGGATTCGATGTGGGCCTACCAATATGAGGCTGCACTGCGGGTTGGCCGGGCTATCGAAGAACTCGAGTACTATTGGTATGAAGACCCATTGGTCGAAGAAGATATTTACAACTATGTGAAACTCCTTAACAAACTGGATATTCCAATTATGTCCACCGAGTATGCACCTGGAAGA
>JAOZHK010000194.1 GCA_026014905.1 Candidatus Bathyarchaeota archaeon | reverse complement strand
GATCATAACCGCTAAAGTAATCAGAGCACTTCTCTGCTTTTTTGTTCGAAGCAGTCGCCAGAACCCCACGCCCGCCAGAAGCGATACCCATGTTCCCAAAAACAGTAAACTTCTAAACAGCACGTTTGTATCAAAAACAAAATAACCGTTATTTCCTGCTTCAATTAGCAACTGAATGAAAATCGTAGGAATCAGTAAGACGAGATTATTTTTGAAGTCTCTGAGGCAGCAATAGACTCCTAAGAGTGCCAAAATGCACGCACCCCATCCAATCCAAGTCAAGTAGGTATACGAAGTGAAAGCAAACGAACCAGCAAACCGGTATGACGGACCTAAGCCTTCAAAAATACCTTTAAAGCCCAACAGGTATAGTACTGGCAACCAAAAGACCCCAGAGAATACGAGACCAGCAAACGTAGCTTTCACATATCCAAAAGCGGCGTTCCACTTTCTTAATATTAGGTTCACCACGAACACTCCGACAACGCCTGGGAGAAAGTATAATATCCCTATCACATTTGTTAAAAATACCATTGAAGCACACAATCCCGCCACAAGATATTGCCGAGCACCTGTATGGGCAGTCATGGTATGAAAGAACATCAGAATACCTAACAAAGCAATTGGCTCTGGTATGCCTATATTCGTACGATAAATGTGAAACGAGCAAATTGCTAAAAAGGCTGCTGATGTGATGCCTGCCCACTCGCCATATTGTTTTTTGATCAAGACATACACGGCTGGGATACAGAGAAACCCTAGGAACTCAGGGACGACTTTCATGAGAAGGTAGCGATCAACGTGGGTGGTCGATATCAAGGTTGCGAATACCACATGAAACGAGGGGGGATACGAATAAAAGCCCCAATAGGTTCGAGAAGGCAATGTACCCTGAGCCACAATGCTGTCAATAAATGCTAAGTGGTAGTATGGATCTTGATCACCTAGCCATTCTGTGGTTAATTGAGTTTCCAGTCTGAGGATGATACCAACGGCATAAATGAGAAAGAGGATGAGATGGCTGAAGCGTATCGAGATATGGATATCCGTCGAATGTATTGCGAAACGATGTTCTGAAATTTGTCTTTCTTCGTGAATGAACTGATCGGGATTTACAGATTTTCTCTTTTGCTTTTCGTATATCCAAACACAAATAGCGAGAATAGGCAAGGCTATGATCACGAGCCAAGTGAACGGTGATGTTAGAAGCCCGATCTGAGCGAGAGCGACACCGATGATCGTTAGAACGGCATAGCCTAATGAAAAGCCATAGACGGCCACTTCCGTGTAAGACAACGTTTTTTTAGGTTCGTAGCGATTGAAGAAAAAAAGTGTGGCGCTTCCATTACCAAACAGGATGAAAAGTCCGAGAAGAACCCGCCACATTCGCAGTCACCTAGATCGGTTGCACTGTTTCTACAGATTCATTTTTGAACACCCAAAATCGTCGCAGACAATGTTGGATGCAGAAAAACATGAAGGAGATGCTGATATAACTCAATAGGCGCAAGGTTTGTGGGAGTGTCCTTGTGAGACTGTCATAGATGAAAAAGCTTCCAATCAAGCATATCAAAGCCATCATTCCATCATTCCAGAATGTAGGGTCTCTGTCGTAAGTTTTTCCAAGTTTATGGTTAATTTTGTACGCTACTCGTCTGACAAAAGGGGTTAAATTGATCCTACAGTACTTCCACAAGAGTTTTACATAAGCTGAAATTGTATGTCTAACGTGAATCTTGCTTACACCTTTTTTTCGATCATACCTTAACGTTAAGGGGACTTCCCAAATTTCAAAGGGAGGTTGATGTGCCGAGATTCCTATCAAGATTTCCGCAGTAATCTCAAACCCTTTTGACTCCAATGATGGAAGCGCCTTCAAGACTTCTACTCGATATGCACGAAACCCACTGGTACAGTCCAATATGGGGATTCTACAGAGATTACGGAGCAGCCAGTTCACAGCTTTACTCATGATCCGTCTTGTGAGCGGAACCTTGACTTCTCTTCCCGCTTTGTATCTCGATGCCACAACCACGTCGGCTGTGGTCGATACTACTTTCACCATATCTGGAATAATCTGTGGGGGATGGGTATTGTCGGCATCCATAAATACAGCAATATCGCCATCACGCGCTTGCTCTCTGAGTGTTTTAATGAGAGTCCTGATGGTTTCTGCTAATCCTTGGTTTTGCCAATGGGTAACTACAGTTAACGGAAAGGTTTTTGCATAATCCTTCAAGAGTTCTCCGGTATGGTCGGTGCTTCCATCGTTAACAGCTATTATCTGATAATTGGTCGCTCCTGAGGACGGCTGTTCTGGCATGGTAGTTTCCTGTAATGAGGTCAGGGTTGAATGAATTTGGGGTAGTAATTTCGAGATGTTTTGGGCTTCGTTGTAGCAAGGTAAACATACAAATAATGTCGTGTGCTCCTGTTTGAGAATTGGATTGGACATTGAGGCTGTCATATTCTCAACACATCAAAAGAGTTTATCACGCGTATTCTCCCCATGTATGATGTTGGAGTAACTAACTTACTACGTTTTGATGTTCGCGTAATTTACGGTGATCTTAGAATTCTTATATAGCAAACCTATACTCATAGACACGAATTCTATATTTTGAACATATAAAGTAATTATGAATTTGAAATCTAGGTTATTCTCATGGGGAAAGGCATGAGGTTATTGAATCACCCTGCGTTTTATGTTAGTTTTACGCGAGCGAGCAGAGGGAGATACGCAATATTTGTCTAGCTAGCTAGGACGTTTCTAATAAAAATAGTCCTTTTTCTTTTTTGACAATCTAGATTCACACTTCATATTTCCAATTCATAATAGTATAATCTTCTACTCGGGAACATGTGGACTAACTAGCTAAAAGGTTCAAGAAATGATGCTTGGAAGCGGGAAGAAACGAACCATACTGCTCGTAACCTGTCTAGCCCTCATTGCCCTTTTCACCATATCCATCGCTACCGTACTCGCCGCTCCAAAACCGAAACAACCAAAAGGCAAAGGAACGCCTTTCACGATTAAATGGGTTTTTGACTTTCGAACCGCCGATACAGGAGAACAAGTCATCACAGAAACCGGCATCTTACACATCAATGACGCAATATTAGACGGTACCGTTGAAGCCGACCCATCGTCTCCAATTTCAGGAGATGTTCGGGCTATCATGAGCGGAACATGGGATTGGAATACGTTGGGAGGATCGTTCACTGGCAAATGGATAATCGCCTCGGCTAATGGAACCTATGAAGGCTCCGTTGTTGGCAGCGTAGCTGTCATTCACATCTCAGGTAGATTTGTAGGACATGGAACCAACGACGCGCGCGCGCGCGTAAAAATCACGGGGTCATTTGAAGGTACCGTGAGTGACTACATTGTAGTCCTGACCCTGGAGGGGGAATTAAGATAGCTATTTCGCAGCTATGTAAATACATCCTTTGTAATCTCATCAAGTCTTCCCATTGTGAGCCACGGCAGGTCACGTATTAGCATTAATAAAATTAAAACATGCACCCGTGTTTTCTATCGTGTATGCCCTTTTACGCGCACACTTGAGCTAATGTCCGTTTGCTAGTTAGTGGATCACAATACAGATTTCACCTCCATATTATTGGTTCATAAGCCCTATCACTATTACGAATCCAGTTATACGCACGCGCCCGAATACAGCAGTTAGCTCGTGTAATCACAAAGAGATATAAAATGTTTAGCCATCTGTGTAAACGAACCATTCTTCCACAAGCCAGTTTTTTAATCAGCATGAGCTTTAGTCTCATTCCCCCTATCTGTTTTGCGTTTGTCACTCTTGGGGTATCTTTACTCATCCCTAACCTCGTCATCGACACGACCTTGTTAACGATCTACTTCTTGATTATGTGCACCACCTATAATGGGATCTTATTGTTTACCGTGAGCTTTGGGAAGCTTGAACGCGGAGAGGATGTTGCCCACTATTTCAGCCTCATCATTCCAGCGCATAATGAGGAATCCGTTATTGGAGACACGTTACAGCAGGTGTTACAGATGAATTATCCCGCTGAATTGTATGAAGTCATTGTCGTCAATGACGGGTCGACAGATCACACCGCACAGGTCGTGCGCGAGTTTCAGATCACGCATCCCAATGTGAAGTTGATGAACATCTTACCGGCGAATGGAGGACATGGCAAAGGATCCGCACTGAATGTGGGGTTCAGCGATTTTCTCTACACTTGGCGTGGACTTGAAGTCGACCCTCGACACCGCTGGATCATTGGTGTGTTTGATGCGGACGGGCATCCGCAGCCCAATATGCTGCGGCGAGTGTCGTTCGAATTCACCAATTCACATGTGGGGGGTGTCCAGACGCTTGTCAGGATACGGAATCGCGGTACATCGTTTCTCGCCAAGTTACAGGATATGGAGTTCATCTCGTTTTCACGGGTGATGCAGTTTTCCCGCACCATTTTTAGGGGCTCCGTCGCCTTGGGTGGCAACGGGCAGTTCATTCGGGCCACCGCCCTGGATACTGCGGCTCTCGCCCCGGCTGAAGAGTATTGGAATGTGCATTCGTTGACCGAGGATCTGGATATTGGAGTCCGCTTGAGCATGGAACAATGGGAACTGCGGTACGTAGGAGGGACCGCCGTGGAGCAGGAGGGGGTGGAAACAGTCTCCACCCTCATTCGTCAACGCGAGCGGTGGTCTTGGGGCACGCTGCAAGCGCTCTACCAGTATATCCTGAGTCGAAAAGTCTGGCACTCGAGCATCCGCCTAGTCAAACGCATCGACATGACCGTCCATTTATTCACGATCTTCATCCCGTTTCTCGTGATTCTATGCTGGATTTGGTCGGGTCTGAGTTATGTTGGTCTGATCCAGATCTCGAATTTGTTCCCCTTTGCCTTCATGGTCGCTAACGCGTTCTCTTTTGTCCCCTTTTTCTTCTACGGGTTATGGAAAGAACGCCGCGATTATCCGCTCTGGCAAGTGCTTCCTTTGACGATCATTGGCACGGTGTATACGTACCATTGGGTCATTTGTTTAACCTCCGCCGTCATCAAAGCGCTGACCGCGAAGCCGGTGTGGGTTAAAACGCCTCGGTTCAACCATGTGCACTGATCATGTCTCGCGCGTAGTTAGCTATACATATGGGCGCGCTCGTAAAAAAAGGAGAAGAAAACGTATCCCTGCTATTCACTTGCTGGTACTATGTGAACGGAATCCGTTCCCTCTAAGGGTGCGCCTCCGAAGGTTTCACCAATCAACGTTGCACGCGCGCGTACGTTAAGCTAGCTAGCTAGCTAGCTAGCTAGCTATGGCGATTCGGTTATTGTCTCGATTTCAATGTCACATCGTCAACTAGTATCGAACAGGAACTGCCCCCGCCACCCGCAAAAAAGTATGGGTAGACGCTTCCCCACAATACGGGATTTCCTTCTACTGTTCGATCATAACATTTGTATCCCAGACTGTGCAAATCGAACGTATAGTCATCAATCGTCAATGTGATATACGTGCCCGTCGCTAAATCAACAGATAAACTCGCATGATGCCAGATACTATAACTATTGGTTAAATCCCAACCTATTGGAAAACCCTCAATGCTTGCCCATTGTCCTGTCGCGTTTTCGTATTGACCAGATAGCATTATTCCTGATCGATACCATACATCTCTGTTTGCGCTACAATATTCGAGACCAAAGACAAAATAGCCATACCCCGTGATTGGCACGGAAAACCAGAAATCCACGGTGACAATCGATAACGGATAATTGGGCGACCCAATCTGCCGTTGTGCTTCTTCGTTGCTCCCTGTTTGTGCCGTAACGTTAAGGCTTGCATCTCCACTCATTGCCATCGTGGTGCTTCTCGTCACTGAGCCACTCCCAACGCCCAGCCATTTGACCGTTTCCGATTCGAAATCATCAAACCATAGAATTGTATCGGCATCAACGCTTTTGTCATTATTGTTCGCTGACATGACAACGGGGGATAAACCGAGCATTGTTGCAAGCATTAAGCTCATGATAATGAATTGTGTTTTACTGAATTTCATCGTGTACGCTTCCTCTATCGTGTGTCGTAAAGTCGGTGAAGGATCTTATACTATTGAATAAGTATACCGTTGATAATTAATTACTTAAGAAGCTGGAAGCTAGAAGACAATTTAAAACTGATACCCCATTTTTCAAATCCCCAGCCCCAAAACCAAACAGATTTCTTGAGTTGATTTCTAGAAGATAGATCTATACGTCGACTATTATCGGCTAGGTTCATACTTATCGTGTACGCGCGCGCAACAACATGTGCCTGCGCATCAAACAAAAGAAACATCTATACGTACATAACATCATTTTATTTGCTAATCTAGTGATATTACTAGCAAGTGTTGACGATTTTTAATCGCCTTTTGTAGGCGTCTAACTTATTGGGATTTCGTTATGAAATTAGTGGACCTCTCGCGAAAGCGCAATGGCAAATGCTTGTATCTGAATGATGGACATACGCGTCTATTGTTGAGACAGCTAGATATGCGCGCGTATGTGAAAAAATTTACGAAAGTATTAGGAATTAATTAATCCACACGTTTATGTGAGTATTTTATCCAAGATGGGTTTTGCACCGGTGCGACTCCATCTAATTTTCTTTTTTCTGATTTGAGAAAATGAAATATTTTGTAGAAATCGTCATCTGAAAGCTTGTCAATATCCATATTCACAAATTTTTCCGGAGTTATTTCCTCCTCAGCTACAACCTCTGGCTCAAATGACGACTCCTCCTCAGCCACAACCTCTTGGACTGTAAAGACTAACATTTTTTTTCGTTTACGAATTGTGGGCTTGACTTTCCGTACACGAGGGACCGATCGTCCACGCTTCATAGTAAAAGTCGGACGGACTACCCTGCTTTCTTCTACCTGCACCTCAGACGCGATTTCTGGTTCTACCTCGATCGCCTGCTCATCCACTGCCACTATTGTTTGTTTACGAATTGTGGGCTTGACTTTCCGTACACGAGGTACAGATCGTTCACGCTTCATAGTAAAAGTCGGACGGACTACCCTACTCTCATTCACCTGCATCTCAGCGGAAGACTCTTGAACATCACCTAGATATTTTTTAAAATGAGTTAGTGAATCAATAAATTTTTTTTTCGCTGTGAGAGGATCAGCTAATTGAGTTGCCAAAGTCATTTCCTTACCTTTTTAGAAGTTAATGTTTTCTCTTGAAATATTTTGGTTATGAAGGAATAATATGTGTAGTGAATAGTGACGATCGAATGAGGCAAAGATAATGCACGCAGGCGCATACTTCATGGTACGTTCTATGTATTTCTACTCTATATGTTTAGTTCATAACTACTATAGAAGAAGAAGTCATAATCATCAAGCATCCTTTATTCTCATTCAGAGGGATTACATAAAAATTGTCGTCGTCTCCTGTATCCAAGATTGAAAATAAAAAACGGATGATTCAGGCTCTTATTGAAAAGTCCAAATATTTAGACGATGAAAATTTTTTGAAACCTGTTAAAAAGAAAAAGAAAAAATCCAAGCAGCGGAAAAGTAAAAAGAAAAAAATGCGGAGAATTTCGCATTCGGAATATCAGCGACTAATTGCTCTTGCAAAACAACAAACAGATAATCGTTCCATACGACGTGGTCACAGCAGTGATACGCCGGAATGGGCAAAACTCGCGCGCGTTAGCACCATTCCAAATAGCTAATTCTTTCAACTGAATTAAAAGCTTCATTGTATTACGCGCGTAGCTAACTTCTAGGTCACTACTTTTATCTAGAAGGATACCATAGTTCAATCGGTTAATGTTCAAACAAACGGGATTAAAAATGACAGCAGAAAAAGTCGTTCTAGCCTACAGCGGAGGATTGGATACATCCGTAATCTTGAAATGGCTTATCAACAAAGGCTACGAAGTTATATGCTTTGTTGGCAACGTTGGGCAGATCGATGACTTTGAAGAAATAGAAAGAAAAGCACTACTCACAGGAGCTCTCAAAGTTAATATTCAAGATCTACGTGAGGAATTTGTCACCGACTACATTTTTCCAGCAATCAGAGCCAACGCTATTTATGAAGGTCGCTATTTACTAGGAACAGCCTTAGCACGCCCTTTACTGGCCAAAGCTCAAATTGAGATAGCAGCTCAAGAAGAGGCTCAATACGTCGCTCATGGTGCAACCGGTAAGGGAAATGATCAAGTCCGTTTTGAGCTCACATACTATGCGCTCAATCCATTAATTAAAGTGATATCCCCCTGGAAAAATCCCGAATTTCTTGCTGAATTTAAAGGTCGTACAGATTGTCTTAATTATGCGAGGAAATGGCAAATCCCTGTTAAAGCCACAGCTGAGAAGCCCTATAGCGAAGATGATAATTTAATGCATATTAGTCATGAAGCTGGAATCCTCGAAGATCCATTATTACGCCCACAGAACCACGTATTCACCCGAACCACTGCTCAAAGCAATGCGCCAGACGTTGAAACCATTATTGAGATCGAGTTTAACAATGGTACGCCAATTAAGGTTGTGGATCATACGACAAGCATCGTTAAAGTGAACCCCTTAGACCTTTATCTCTATCTGAACCAGCTTGGAAGCGCAAATGGAATTGGCCGGGTGGATATGGTTGAAAATCGATTTATCGGAATCAAGTCACGCGGCATCTATGAAACCCCTGGTGCCACGATACTTCATGCAGCTCATCGGGATCTGGAAGGCATTGCTATGGATAAAGAAGTCATGCATTTACGCGATATGCTCACGCCCAAGTTCGCAGAGCTTGTGTATAATGGATTCTGGTTCTCTCCCGAGATGGATTTCTTGATGGCGGCTTTCGACAAAAGTCAAGAAGCGATCAATGGAACGGTTCAATTAGCACTATACAAAGGAAATATCACCAGGATTGGACGCCAATCATCCACTTCCCTTTACAATCAGAAACTTTCAAGCATGGATGAAGAGGGGGGATTTAATCCCGTCGATGCGCAAGGCTTTATCAATATTCACGCTCTACGACTAAAAGCTCACAACCTCGTTCTTCGAGAACACAAACCATATCAATGGCGGCTTGCAGGAAAGCAGAAGAAGGAATCTAGCTAGTTACGTGTTTCTCGTTTCCAGGTAGTTCCGTTTGCCTTATCCGTGACAAGAATGCCTAATTGATTTAATTCATCTCGGATGGAATCGGAAAGCGCATAATGTTGCTCTGCTCGGAGACGATTACGAAGAGCTAGCAGCAAATTGATTAATGCGTGTGAATGGTCATGAATTTCGACTTGGGACGACTGCTTGTCGAGAGAATAAAGACCTATTGAGTCGAGGAGTTGCCAATAGACGCGACGGGCAGTAATAAGGGCTGCTTTATTTGGCATCGTTGAACAGTACTCATTGATAGTTTTGGATATTGCATGAAGAGCGTCAAGTGCACGATGAGTATCGAGGTCATCGTCCATTGCGCTTTCAAATGCGAGACGATATTGATGAATAGCCTCTAAGAACGTGAAAGTTTCCGCTGGCACTCCGAGTCCTTCTTCATCGTTCTGGAGGGCGTCCTCAATGAGATCGATTGTCGTCTGAAGCCGTGCCATAGAATTGCGAGCAATCTCTATCGTTGCATGGGTAAAATCGATGGGACGACGGTAATGAACGGATAAAAAGAAGTATCGTAGGGTCTCGACACCATACTGGGTTAGAACATCCTCAAACGAGACGTAGTTGCCAAGGCTTTTGGACATTTTACGCCCATCAATCATGAGATGCCGGACATGGAGCCAGTAACGCACGAAAGGCTGTCCGGTTACGCTTTCTGATTGTGCAATTTCATTTTCATGGTGCGGAAAGACGAGATCTTCTCCACCTACATGAAAATCCAAGGTTTCACCAAGCAAGGTATTGGTCATGACACTACATTCAATATGCCAGCCTGGCCGACCTTTCCCCCACGGCGAGTCAAAACAGATTCCACGTTGAAGCTCTTCAGGAGTTGAACGCTTCCATAACGCAAAATCTTGAGCGGCATCTTTATCATATTCATCAGCGTCCATTCGAGTGGTCGACTTGACCTTATTTAAGGCAATGCGGCTTAATTGCCCATAAGTGGGAAAAGCATCGATATCGAAGTAGACGCCATCTCGCGCTTCATACGCTACTCCTTTTTGGAGAAGTTTATGGATAAACTGGACCATCTCAGGTATGTAGTCAGTTGCTCGGGGGTAAACAGTTGCCTGAAGAATGTTTAGCTTGTTAAGTCCATGAAAGAAGGATTGAGTGTATCGATCTGTGAAAGCGGCCAGGGACACACCTTCCTTTCCTGAGTTTCGGATCGTTTTGTCATCGATATCAGTGATATTCATCACGTGGAAGACTGTGTAACCTCGGTATTCTAACCATCGACGTAGAATATCTCCAAACAAGAAGGTCCGCCAGTTTCCAATATGCGGATCATTATATACGGTTGGTCCACAGACGTATAATCGCACTTTTCCTGCTTCGATTGGTAGAAATTTCTGTTTTTCACGAGTTAACGTGTTCCAGAAGCGAAGTCCGTCATCTGCCACAGAGCATTCCTCACGCCTTGACATTGAAAATTGAGGGGATATTCAGCGAGTGTAGCTACTTAGCTAGTTATTTAAACTTAAAGGTTCGCGCGCGCGTTTGGGTTTGGGGATTAAAATTGAAGCCCCAGATTTTCAAGATAGGCGATGGCATCCCGTCGACTTTCTTGAAACCTCGGTGTTGGTGCTTGCTGTGTATAATCATAGCACGCTGTATGGGAAGCAAAGAAAGCTTGAGGATCAGAATATAATAGCATACGACGATCCTGACTTGAATCAAAACCTTGCAGCTTTTCCTGCTGAATCTGCCCTAAAAGGGCTTCTAAGTCAGATACTTTGATCCTTGCGTTAATTGCGGCATCGGATACTTCTATTCCCCATCGAATGGTAGTTGGAGGTGGCGTCCAGAGAAAATACAGGTTTCCGCCAAGGACTGTCCCTTTGATACAGGTGACTGCGGTTGCCAAGAGATTCTCGGGTGACGCTTGATCGACAACTTGACCACCGCTCCCTCCCGGGAACATTTCAATAGTATTTTTATGTCGTCGTAATGCTTTTTGCACGGCAAAGCTACACCACGCAAGAGATTGTTCGTCGCTCCCACCCCGCCAAGGTTCACCGAAAGTTGGACTGGCCCAGGGACGATGTCGAATCATACTGACCCCGGATCCGTACTGGACGACGTCGCGGTAAACGATCCACGCCACGATGTTTCGGACTACGCCTTCGATCATCGCTCCTTCAAACCCTCCTGCGAAGCCCCCAACGGTCCCGCCTACGCCTCCATTCATGCCAAAGCAGCCATATTCTTGATAGTACATCGCTGCTGCAAGCAGACTGGTCTCCACTTTCAGGTCAGGAAGCACCGAAAGTAATAGACCATCACTCGCCCGGAGTCCTCGTTCCTCATCTTTCGCGGCAAGAAAAGCCGGAGCGATAGTATGGATGGGATAGTAACAGAGCGCTAAACCCGATCTGCCAGCGAGGCGGACACCCAAT
Organism: Candidatus Bathyarchaeota archaeon; assembly: GCA_026014905.1. The sequence goes on along the minus strand of JAOZHK010000194.1, from coordinate 9,787 downwards.
CGTGCGCGCTCGATCGCTTTCCGAGCAGCATATACAATTAATGGGGTACCATGCACTTCTCGACCAAAGATCGAATGATAATTGAAGGTCTCAAGATAATCTACTCGTGGAATAGCTACGAGCTCTTTCACCAAGTGCTCTAAGGGGATGAGTGCTTCATTCCATGCGCTATGTCCCCCTGCAACAATATTCGTCAACTGTGTATCTTCGATTGCGCGTTGTCGTAGAGTTCGAATATCACGATCTGTTCCCACAGTGAACGCGCTTGGAGCCTCTCGACAGGCTTGTTGTATTTCATCTTCAGTAAAGGTGATCACACGATGTGTGGAGACACAGTAGACTCCCCGGGTTGAGAGGTAATCGAGAGCTGCTGAGAAAAGCTGATCCGCAAATGCATTATCTACATGGTAGAAGAGTGCGTCACGAGCCGGGGATAAGGCATAAGTGTCCGATAATTGTGTCATGGTTTGGAACATACTCATGTTCCACTCTTTTTCATCCATTTTCGGACCTTTTTGCGCGCGTTCTGCGACTTCAAGTAAACTAATCATTGTGTGATGCGCTTCGTTCTTGTTAATCGTCTAGAGATTCACGGATATCGAATATATATAACTAGTGACGTAGGGGCGTTGGTACAATCTTCACGAGAATTGGAATACGCCCGCACCTTGTATTTTCCGTTGTTTGAGCTGAAGGAGTGCTTCGTTTGCGTCGGCGAGTTGAAAGATTGTTGTTCGTGGTCGAATCGGGATTTGCGCTGCAAGAGGTAGAAATTCGATGGCATCTCGCTTTGTAACATTTGCCACGCTTTTCACTTCTTTTTCATACCAGAGATGTTGCGCATAATCTAATTCAGGGATTGGATTCATCTTTCGAATCGCGTTAATCACTAAGCGGCCGCCCTTCTCCAGAGCACGTAAGGCTTCTCGAACGATTTGGCCTGCAGGGGTAAAATCTATCGCAGCGTGGATTGGCGCCGGCGGGGTAGTAAATGCACTCCCGGTCCATGCCGCACCTAATTCTTGCGCTAGTTGTCGATGCGCAGGACTTCGTGTAAAGACATAGATTTTAGAGTGCGGGTAAAGGTGTCGAGTGATTTGGATGACGATGTGTGCTGAGGCTCCAAATCCATATAAGCCTAAGGTTTGGTAATCCTGTATCTGGGTTAAACGGAGAGCCCGATAACCAATGATCCCGGCACACATTAACGGTGCAGCTTCAATATCAGTGAAGACACGAGGAATATGGTAAACATACTCGGCTGGAGCCACGATATATTCAGCATACCCTCCATCAACATCTTTACCTGTCCAGAGGGCGTGGGCACAGAGATTCTCGGTACCTTGTCGACAGAAAGAACAGTGTCCACAAGCTTGATAAAGCCATGTAACACCAACCCGGTCACCTTCATGGAGCTCATTCACACTCGTCCCTAGTTGCGTCACGCGCCCAATAATTTCATGGCCGAGAATCATTGGGAACGTGGAGGGGGGAAGGCGTCCTTCGATTTCATCAAGTTCAGTGTGGCAGATCCCTGATGCTGATATTTTAATTTGGACTTGATGTGCACGAGGTATCGGAAGAGATACCTGTCGAAGAGTTAATGGGGTGCTTTCCATTGCTGCTATCCGGTCCAGAACCATCGCAGTCATCAGTGCCATATAAACCCCCACTGAATGCAAGATAAACTCTAATGCATAAACATTTTCTCTTCCCCTTATTACACAATCCAAGAGGGTATGATGTCATAGCTGCCTTTATATTGGTACTTTTCATTATTCCCTCAACAGAAAGGTGTTCACATGAAACGGTCATCACAAATCTCAGGGTTTTACAAACTGCATCCCGAGGAACGACTTGAAATCGTGAAAACGTTTGCACAATTAAGTACCGAAGAAACCCAGATTCTCTCGTCAACAGGTGGCATAAAGCTTGAGCAAGCGGATCGCATGATCGAGAATGTGATAGGTGTGATGCCAATTCCAGTAGGCATTGCAGTGAATTTTCTGATTAATGGTCGTGACTATTTAATTCCGATGGCTATTGAGGAACCCTCAGTTGTTGCTGCAGCAAGCTACGCAGCGAAGATGGCTCGGTCGCAAGGAGGATTCACTGCGCATACCACAGGATCGGTTATGATTGGACAAGTACAAATCGTGAATATCAAGGATCCATATGGTGCGAGAATGGCGATTTTTCAAGCGAAGGAGGAGATCTTAACCATAGCTAATGAGCAGGATCCCGTTTTAGTGTCCTTGGGGGGAGGCGCCAAAGATCTTCAAGCCCGAATCATTCACACATCTTGTGGTCCAATGGTTATTGTGGAATTACTAGTGGATTGTAAAGATGCAATGGGCGCGAACGCGGTGAATACGATGGCTGAAGCTGTGGCCCCGCTCCTTGAACGGGTAACTGGGGGACAAGTCTATCTTCGTATTATCTCAAACTTAGCGATTCATCGTTTAGCTCGAGCCAAGGTGGTTATTCCGAAGGATGCGATCGGAGGAGCCTCTGTCGTTGATGGCGTTATCCTAGCATATGCTTTTGCAGCTGCGGACTCCTTTCGATGTGCGACACATAATAAAGGAATAATGAATGGAATTACCGCCGTTGTTCTTGCAACAGGGAATGATACTCGCGCCATTGAAGCGGGAGCACATGTATATGCAGCTCTCTCGGGACGTTATCAACCTTTAACCACCTGGGAAAAGAATGGAGATGGCGACCTTGTTGGAACGATAGAACTCCCCCTTGCTGTGGGCCTAGTTGGTGGCGCGACGCGAGCTCACCCAGTTGCACGAACTCTAGTGAAAATATTGGGCGTGACCTCCGCTGCGGAATTTGCTGAGGTTTTAGCGTGTGTTGGGCTTGCCCAAAACCTTGCGGCCCTTCGTGCCCTTGCTAACGAGGGAATTCAGCGAGGTCACATGGCGTTGCATGCTCGAAATATTGCGGTTGAAGCAGGGGCGACGGTAGATCAAATCGCTCGTGTGGTACAACAAATGATTGAAGAAAATATGATTCGTACTGACCGAGCTAAACAGATATTATTGGATATGTCAGATGCGTAGTTGTGGAAATGAACCATAATTCTTATGTTCTGCTGCTAGCTAGATATGAGAAGTCATCATTGTCTTGGGGACGGATGTTGCAATGAAGGTCAGAGAGTTCACGATTCTCGAGGACAGGTACTATACACAAGAACATGAATGGATTAAAATAGAGGATAATGGAGTCAGGATCGGGATCACTGATTATGCTCAAAATAGTCTTCATGAGGTTGTGTTTATAGATCTACCTGAACGCGAAGTAAATGTTGAACGTATGAATATTATCAGCACTGCAGAATCGGTAAAAGCAGTATCAGAGATCTTTACTCCGCTGTCCGGGCAAATCGTCGAAGTGAATGAAAGCTTAGCGTTAAATCCTGAACTCGTGAATCAAGATCCTTACAACCAAGGATGGATCGTTGTTATCCGACCAAGTAAACTTGCGGAAGAGAAACCCAAGTTATTAAAGGCAACCGAGTATGCAGTCTTTCTTGATGAGCTTTTAACTAAGGAAAGCCATTAATTGAAACTAGCTAGCTCTTAATGAAACGCTATATGTGGAGAACAAGATGTTTACGTTTGAGAAAACCCAAAAAATTGTCCAAATAGGCGCTACTCGAATTGGAGGTCAACCTGGTGAGAACCCGACAGCTTTGATAGGTAGCATTTTCTATGAACGACATAAAATTGTATCGGATGCAAAAAAAGGAATTTTCGATTCGATAGCTGCAGAGTCACTACTCGAAAATCAGGAAATGATCGCGGAAAAAACCGGAAATCCCGCCATAATCGATATTGTAGGATCCACAGCAGAAGCACTCATCCGCTACATTGATTTTGTCTCAGCCTGCTCGGATCGCCCTTTTCTTGTCGATGGTCCTGCCCCAGAGGTACGGCTTGCAGCAATCAAACATTGTCGCGAAGTTGGATTGTTAGATCGAGCCATCTATAACTCCATCGATGAGAATGTAAAACCCGCGGAAATTACAGCATTACGGGATCTTGACGTGAAATCCGCTGTTATTTTAGCATTTAACTCTCGCGACCCGCGTGTCGAAGGACGAATACGTATTCTAAATGATCAGCGAGGTCAACAATTACTGGCAGCTGCAGCATCAGCGGGTATCGAGAATGTTATCGTTGATACTGCTGTCCTTGACGCTCCATCTATTGGGACTTCAGCACGGACGGTGTACGTCGTGAAAAATGAATTTGGGTTACCTGCGGGGTGTGCCCCCTCTAATGCAATATATTCGTGGAGAGAATTGCGGAAGCTAGGGAGTCATGCGTTTGATGCGGGTATTGCAGCTGCCCATGCATTTCCTATCGCATCTGGAGCGGATTTCATTTTATATGGCCCCATTAAATATGCGGAATACGTCTTTCCAGCATGTGCAATGGTTGATGCCTTTATTGCCTATGATAGTAGATGGCGTGGGATTCGACCCCATCGCCAGCATCCGCTGTATAAAATCTTCTAACTATTGAATCGCAGCGGCCTCAAGATCCAGCCCCAGATCCATTAATGTCGCTTGCGCGTTCTTGGCGCTGGCGATGAGGGAGGGATTTGGCGTTTGCGTGGAGAAGTTGAATAGGTGCTTCATGGGCTTGAAGTATTGGTCGAAGTTTTTATAGGCAAGCATTCGACGGTCACCGTATCCAATACTGGATTTACCGCGTAACCGAGCTTTAACTGCGTCCTCGAGTGTATGGATAAGATCTGGGAGCTCCTCTTTGCGAATGTGAGCTTTTACGACGGCATCTGCAACCTGAGCTTTGAATTCAACATGATAGGGGGTGGGGTTTTGACCGGTTGTACAGGCTAAATTGACGCCAAGTAGTGTACTCATTAGCGTGTTTTTAGCAATATTGAGTAGTTCTGATTCACTGCCCATTCCACCGACTCCGGCACCGCCACCGAAACCACCAAAACGTATGATGTTTGTATATGTAGCTAACGCACGATTTACGACATAGGTTGGCCAGATTGGTACGGTAAATCGGGGAGCTTTCCGTTCTTCACGTTCCATGAGGGGTGTCCATCTCGCGGTGAGGCTTTCTGATCCGGTAACTCCACATTGGTATTGAAAAACGTCGCGGTAAACGATCCATGCCGTGATTGCTTTAGCAATGGTCTCTATCATGGCCCCTTCAATACCACCACAAAAGCCTCCAACGACAGAGAAGCAGCCACCATTGACCTTGTATCCCCCGTAGCCTTCGTAAGCCAGAGCAGTTGCGATGTAATCAGCTTCCACTTTCATATCTGGAAGGATTGAGAGCAGAAGCCCATCTGTTCGCCGTAATCCTGTTTCAGAATCTATCGGTGCAATTAAAGGACCTGATTTAGTTAAAATGGGATAGAGTGTGAATGCCATGCCTGGTCGTCCTGCCATTCGCACAGCTTCTCGCATCACCGCGGCTTCTCGACGAGCGCCATATACGGCTATTGGGAGGCCATGAACTTCATACCCGTCAATAGAAGTGAAATTAAAGCCTTCAATAATATCTCCAGATGGAACGCGGGCATAGGCAGCTTGAGCCATCGGCGCAATATCAAGAGGCCATGGACAATGTCCGCCACTAATGACATTGACTCGTTTTCGATCTTCGATCTCACGTTTGTGAATAATCCGTGCATCGCGTCCGCTTCCGACAATGAATTGAGACGGCGCGGCTTTCACAGCAGTCTGAATTTCATCTTCAGTAAAGTGAATGACGCGGTTGGTTGAGACGCAGTAAGTACCCCGTTCAACGAGAAATTGAACGGTTGCGTGGAAAGCACGTTCGATATAGTCATCATCAACACTGTAATATTGTTCTGGACCAGTATACGTTAGGTTGTATTCGGCAACAAGTTTCTGCATGGTTTGGAAGAGCCCAAGATTCCATGCTTTCTCATTCATCCGGGGCCCGGAGTATGCTCGATCGGCGATTTCTAGAAGATTGATCATAATAAAAAGCCTCCAAGTAGTTAAAAAAAAGATAGGGGTCTAGATATAAAAGTCTAGACCTAGTTGAGTCAAGTCGTTTTTCACGTTCTGGTAGATGGTGTGATACTCTTGACTAGGTTTATGGTGGACTAGATCATAGCATTCGTGAATCGTTTTCCCGATCTCGGGATCGCGACCTTTGAGTTTCGCAGCTATTTTGTGTAAAATTTCTCCAGCCTCTTTCCGTTTTAACCCCGCGTTGAGCGTTGCATCGGAGACTTCGATCATGAATTCGGGCTCTAAAGGAGTTTGTCCCGCATTCATGCGGGCCCGACTGACGCGCGGGGCATAGAGAGCAGCACCATTTACTGTTGCCTCAATACTGCGGACTGCGTTTTCTAAGAGGGCTGTTTCTGTACAGAGTCCTGAACACGTGATATTCCAGTCCATATAGATAAGGTTGGAATTGCGGTTAATCGCTTGATAGACAACGGATCGAGCCCAATTCATAGGGTGAAGAATGATACGCTCACCCATCACATACCCGATGTGTTCGACGCCACAGTAGTGTAAGGTGTCTCCATAGCACATATACCCAATTATAGGTCGGACGATGCCCTCAATCATGGCACCTTCAGGACCACCACAAAATCCACCAGCCATACCGAAGCTTCCATTAACGGAGAAATAGCCATAACTACTGTATACTATGGCTGTAGTGATATGGTCGTACTCAACTTTTACATCAGGGAGTGTTGACATGAGCAGTCCATCGGTGGGTCGTAAGCCTAGTTGGGGATTCATGGGAGCAATGAGTGAGGAGGCTTTGGTTGTAATTGGGTAGAGAACGATGGCTAAGCCCGGTCGCCCTGCTTTTCGCACGCCTTCTCGCATCCATGCAATTTCACGGATAGCGGCATAGGCTTCGAAGGGTTGATGATAACAGTCCCGTCCATCGACGGCAGGGAAGTTAAAACCTTCGATGAAGTCGGTGCGAGGAATTTGGGCAAAATTCTTCACGACGAGAGAGCCATTATCTTCTGTGAAAGGCGCATGGTGTCCAGGATTGATATTAATGGGTTCGTTGCCATCAATCTTTCCTTGTTTGAATATCCGAGCATCTCGACCTTCACCCATGTGGACTTGATTTGGAGCTTCACGAATAGCTTGTTTAACTTCGTTCTCGTCGAATTTGATAACTCGGTTGGTTGAGATACAGAATGCACCCATATCCACGATAAAATCGATGGCTGCTTGGAATGCTGCGTCAGCAATACTATTATCCGTGTTGATAAATTCGTCAACACCCTGACAGCTTAAATTATACTCCTTAGTCAGTGCTTGCATTTTCTTGAATAGCTTCATGTTCCAGTCTTTTTCGTCAACTCGTGGTCCTGATCGTGCGCGTTCAGCTACCTCTATAAACTCGATCACGTAATCACCTGCTAGTTTAGATTCTGCCTAGTCCTGGATTCCGAGGAGACGATTGGCTTCAGCAACGGCCTCTAATGCGTCGCGACCATAGCCATCAGCTCCGATGTTGTCAGCCCATTCCTGGGTTACCGGTCCTCCACCCACAATAACTTTGAATTGGTCTCGTAGACCGAGGCGTTCGAGCTCTTCCACCAATTCACGTTGATAGGGTCTAGTCGTGGTCATGAGAGAGGAAACCGCTATCACGTCGACTTTCAATTCCTGTGCACGTTCAACGAGGGTATCGGTCTTTACGTCTTTTCCTAAATCAAAGACCTCAAAGCCAGCAGCCTTCAACATCATCACGACAACATTCTTACCCAAGTCATGGAGATCGCCTTCTACAGTCCCAACGATGATGCGTCCACGCTGAACTGCACTTAATTGGTCCTTCGGAATAGCTTTTATGAGAACATTCATCGCTGCAGTTGCCGCGTCAGAGGCTAATACTAAATGTGGAAGAAAAATTTCGAATCGATGGAAGCGATCACCTACTTCCCGGATTCCTGCAGATAATCCTTTTTCGATAGCCTCTAAAGGATTTACACCTGCTTTCAATGCTTCAGTAGCAACCTGTTCAGCTTTCTCGATATCATAGTTTAATACAGCTTCATGTAGCTTTTCTATATAATCGCTCATCTAACGTCACGTTTTCTGGTTATGAATTGCTGCCATATTTCACTAATAAAAGGTTATAAAACTTATGGGTGGATTTGTTAATGATTAATGCCTACTCTACCCCGATTGAAATGCCCAGTTATTGCTCGATTTGACATTGACGATTCAACAGGATTAACTAATATCGTATATAGTAAGTGAGTGTGCATTCAGTATATGCTTACTGACCCAGTGAAATAGCTTTCTCGGTACACGTATAGCTATTTATAATCAACAGAACCTATTCAAGTATGGGATTGATCTTGACAAATAATGCTCCTGGTCGTCGTAACTATGTCGTTGAGCGCCTACCAGAAAGTGATAGTATTGGCGTAAATGCAGAACTCTGTGTGGGATGTCGAACCTGCGAACTTATCTGTTCGTTACATCATGAAAAAGTATTTCATCTTGCACTTTCGCGACTTCATGTAACACGCAATCCATTTACTGCCTTCTTTCAACCTGAGGTCTGTCATCAGTGCCTTGCTCCTGAATGTTACATTGTTTGTCCCGTCGAGGGCGCGATGTACATAGATGAGCAAACGGGGGCACGAGTAATCGCGACAGATAAGTGTATTGGGTGTGGTGCCTGTGCGAGAGCATGTCCCTGGAATCAGAAAGGATTCATTATTCGAGCTAACAAGGAACGAGGAGTCTATGTGAAATGTGATCTCTGTGATGGCGCCCCCCAATGTGTCGCATTCTGCCCTGTTACCGCATTAACTTATGTTTCCACTCGGAGGAAGCAAGAATGACATCCGTATATGGTTGGGCGGGTCAGATCCTGCGTGCAGATCTCACTAACCTTCAATTTACTAATGAAGATACCATGCAATACGCTAAACACGTTTTAGGAGGGCGAGGAATAGCTGCGCAGATTGCATGGAATGAGCTATCACCAACAATTGATGCATTCGATCCAGAAAACCGTCTCATCATTATGACCGGTCCTCTCACAGGCACTGCAACACCAGGATCAGGCCGCGTGATGTTTGGAGGGATCGCTCCTCAGGTCTATCCGACGCCTCGATATACACGGAGCTCAATGGGCGGCCACTGGGGTGCCATGTTAAAGTATGGAGGGTATGACGGCATCATCTTAATGGGACGAGCAGAACACCCGATCTATCTCTGGATTCATGATTCCATGGTTGAAGTTCGAGATGCATCCCGACTTTGGGGTGTTGATACGTATAGCACCCAGCAACTCTTATTGCAAGAACATGGGACAGACGCCGTAGCGATCACGATCGGACCCGCAGGCGAACATCTATCACGGATCGCGATTATCGCAAATGAAACAGAGAACGCCGCTGGGCAAGGCGGTTTTGGTGCTGTCATGGGTTCCAAAAACCTGAAAGCTATTGTGGTGCACGGAACTCTGCCTCTGAATATTGCAGATCCCCATCGATTTCTCGAAGTCTATTCAGAAACACAGCGATTCATCTCTCAAAAGGGCGCGAAAGTGGATCTTTGTGGGGCCCGTGTCGAATCCATCGTGAAGCCACAACTGGATCTCTATCTCGGTAAATATCCACAAAAATTGGTAGGCTGTGCAGGCTGCCCCGTGGCTTGTGCTCCAGGCTTGTCACGAATCTTGGTGAATGTGCCTGGGAAAGTGTATCCTACCCTCAACACCTCGGTGAAGACATGTGTTGAATCTCGGTGGATTGG
>JAOZHK010000136.1 GCA_026014905.1 Candidatus Bathyarchaeota archaeon | reverse complement strand
CATCATCAAGGAAGAGGTGAAGACAGGAACTCTTACCGCATTCGCTAGTGCATCTTGGAACAGAATCAAGAAGCCACAACTTGTTGTAATAGCTCGGACACCTTCACGTTCTAGTTCCTTAGCCGCATCGATGAACAACGAGAGGAGTGTGGGATCGCCTTGGGTGACGACTCGAGGGACAGTAGCACCCGTCACTTTCTTAAAAGTGACAGGAAACGGATAAGAAGTGGCATTCCCCACATCTCCAGGAATTCTGGGAAAATGGGTGTCCAAGGTTAAAATACCGATAGCTTGTCCATAATGTGTACGTCCGCCATGTAAATTCATATGGGATTCCTCATGTGTTGTAGACCTTTCTCCTATAAAACCTCATATCCCGTGCTTAGCCAACTACCTAAAGATTCGATCTCTGGGCTCTCGTCAGGATTACGCACACAAGAGCTTTATGATGCGTACACGAGATATTGATTGATCTGAGTGAAGTTAGCTTGTCACAATTATTAACGGAAAGCGAACAACTAAAGTTGATTTACAACGCTCTTCGTAGTAATCGACAATATCCGACTCCTGCCAGTTCACTCATTCCGGTCCTGCAAAAAATCCAGGAGTCACTTGGGTATATTCCGCGACCTGCCCTCATACAGGTGTCTACGACTCTCAAAATTCCAATTAGTCATATATATGGTGTAGTGACTTTTTATCATCAATTCAGATTACAACCTCAAGGAAAACATAGAATCAACGTGTGTAAGGGAACCGCCTGCCATGTCAATGGAGCGGATACAAATCATTTAGTAGTGCAACGATGTCTAGATAATCAAACTCTCACTGATTTAACCGAGGACTCTATCTTTACTGTATCTGAAGTACGGTGTATAGGAGCTTGTAGCCTAGCACCTATTCTCAAAGTTGACAATGATATTTATGGCAATGTTAATCCCAGCAAGATACCAAAGATTTTAGCCAAATATCAGAGGGAATAACTTGCACCTCATGGCTACTTGCTGTGAATTATGCACTCATTCTAACATTCAGCCCTGCAGCAACTACATTCTCTGTCGTACTACTGGACCTGTGTGTCATACTCAAAAAGAGTGTAACCTCGCCCGGCAAGATGCAGTCAGTTGGAATTTATTTGGTGAGACGGGATTGCGAATCACTGTTGGAATGAGTACATGCGGACTCGCTGCTGGTGGCCAACAAGTCTATGTCGCATTTGAGACTGAATTAAAAAAACTGGAACTACCCGCGAAGTTGGTCCGTGTCGGTTGTATGGGTGCGTGCTACGCTGAAGTCTTGGTAGAATTCGCAAAACCAGGACATGCCCCCGTGGTTTATAGTCACGTTACGCCTGAACGTGTCCCTGCGTTATTACAAAGTTATTTGGAAGAGGACTATTCAGGAGCCTTTGCCTTAAGAACACCCACGGTTAGCGAGAAAAGGGAGCCGGATATTCTTCTGCTGGATGAAATGGACTTCTTTCAACATCAAGTCCGTAACGTTATACAGCATTGTGGATTTTTAGACCCAGAATCGATCACAGAATACATCATACATGGAGGGTACTGCGCCTTGACCCATGTTCTCCAAAAAATGACGCCAGACAATGTGATCCAAACAGTCACAGCTTCAGGACTCCGCGGTCGGGGAGGTGCAGGATTCCCTACAGGGCTTAAATGGCATCGCTGTCGTCAAGCGGAGTCGGATATCAAATACCTGATCTGTAACGGTGATGAAGGAGATCCCGGTGCATTTATGAATCGAGTAACCGCCGAAGGAGATCCACATAAAGTGCTGGAAGGCCTCATCATTGCCGGATATGCTATCGGAGCGTCTGAAGGCTTCATATTTGTGAGAGCTGAAAAGCCGCTTATGACACAACGGCTACAAACAGCCGTCAATCAAGCGAGACAATATGGTCTATTAGGTGACCGAGTTCTTGGATCAGATTTCAGTTTCAATGTCACAGTCATATCAAGCGCGGGGGCATTTGTTTGCGGTGAAGAGACTGCAATGATCGCAGCGATCGAGGGAAAGAGAGCGACACCCATACCTAGACCCCCCTTTCCCGCCGTCAAAGGCCTATGGAATAAGCCAACAATTGTGAATAATATCGAGACCTTAGCTCATATCCCAACAATCATTACCTATGGTCCAGAAGCCTATTCACGCATTGGCTCAACAAGAAGTAAGGGCACAAAAGTTTTTTGTTTAGCAGGAAAAATTGCTCGCGGAGGTGCAGTCGAAGTTCCCTTAGGTACAACTCTGAGACAATTAGTAGTAGATATTGGCGGTGGACCCGCGCCAAATACACAAATGAAAGCTATTCAAACAGGGGGCCCGGGCGGCGGTTGTCTCCCCATCACAATGCTAGATCTGTCTATTGACTTTGAGACCCTTCAAGAAGTGGGATCTATTATGGGCAGTGGTGGAATCATTATAGTAGATGACAAGACATGCATTGTTGAGCTCGCTAAATACTTTTTAACGTTTACAACAGCTGAATCCTGTGGAAAATGTACCCCCTGCAGAGAGGGGACGCAACGAGCCCTTGATATTTTGACCAAGATCACAGCAGGGAAGGGGGAAGCTCGAGATCTTGAACAGCTTCAAAGTCTAAGTGAAGTCATTAGAGACTCATCCCTCTGTGCTCTGGGTCGCATCGCGCCGAATCCCATTGTAAGCACATTACGGCATTTTCGAAGCGAGTATGAAGCGCATATCCACGATAAACGATGCCCCGCTCAAAGTTGTAGTATGTTGGTAACCTATCACATAAATCCAGATCTTTGCGTGGGATGCAAGATCTGTGTTCAAGAGTGTCCCCATCATGCTATCGTTTTCCGGAAAGAAGAAACAACCCAGACGACGACGGGAGAGGAAGCTGCGGTAATCAACGCAAGTAAATGCATGAAATGTGGCCACTGTTTACTAGTTTGTCCATCCCGTGCCGTACAGAAAATATGAAGGTTGAGATCATCGATGCGTTTTGAATTAACAATCGATGGACTACAGGTTGTTGGAAAACGTGGGCAAACGATTCTTCAGGTTGCTAAAGCAAATGGTATTACTATTCCAACACTCTGTTATCATCCACGGCTCGAAGTAACTGGAGCCTGTAGAATTTGCGTTGTCGATATTGGGAGACCCGATCGACTGGAAGCAGCGTGTACGATGCCTATTACACACGGCATGATCGTTAACACTAATACTGAAAGAGTGCTCCGCGCTCGTCGGATGAACTTGGAACTGTTGTTAGCTAACCATACTATTGATTGTCTGACGTGTGAGCAGAATGGCAATTGTGCCCTTCAAGATCTCGCGTATGATCTCGGGATAGAACGGGACACGATTGGTTTTGAGGTCCATGATCGAGGTATATCGATTGATCGGAGTAGCCCCGCGATAGAATATGATCCGAATAAATGCGTTCTGTGTGGACGCTGTGTTAGCGCGTGCAACGATATTCAACATCATGGAATATTGAATTATCAGTTTCGTGGACACCAGACAACTCTCATCGCAGGACTTGCGCAGCCATTCATGGAGTCCGGCTGTGTCTTCTGCGGAGAATGCGTACAAGTCTGCCCTACAGGGGCAATAATCGAGCAAATGGCGCGTTTTAAAGGTCAGTGGTGGCAGTTAGATAAAGTCACTACCGTATGTCCATATTGTGGTGTTGGATGTAGCATCGAGGTGTATACGAAAGGAGCCGAAATTGTCAAAATTCGAGGTGATGAGGAAGGCATTACAAACCGTGGAAGCCTCTGTGTGAAAGGACGATTTGGGTTCGACTACGTCCACTCAAAGGAAAGGATCACAAAGCCATTAATACGGAGAAATAGTGAATGGATTGAAGTGGGATGGGGCGAGGCGCTCAACTATGTGGCGGCTAAATTCATAGAGATCAAGCGACAGAGCGGAGGCAGTGCCTTGGCTGGTCTCTCTTCAGCTAAATGTACCAATGAAGAGAATTATCTCTTCCAGAAATTGATGCGAACGAGCTTTGGGACAAATAATGTTGACCATTGTGCTCGCCTGTGCCATGCGTCGACAGTTGCAGGTCTTGGCCAAGCATTTGGGTCTGGTGCAATGACGAACTCCATTTCAGAGATTCTACAAGCAGATGCAATCTTTGTTATTGGTTCAAACACTACTGAGAATCACCCGATTATTGGCATGTATGTTAAACAAGCCGTACATGATCACAATGCGCAGCTGATCGTTGCGGATCCGCGACAAATTGAACTCACGAATGATGCGACAATATGGTTAAGACATCACAGCGGAACCGACGTTGCCCTACTGAATGGAATGATGAACGTCATCATTTCTGAAGATCTTCAGGACTCGAAATTTATTGATGACCGCTGCGAGAATTATGCAATATTTCAACATGTCATCTCCCGCTATAGTCCCGATCTGACCGAGCGAATAACCGGAGTTCCAACAAAGAACATTCAGGAAGCTGCGAGACTTATTACATCGGTCGACAAAGCTTGCTTCATCTTCTCAATGGGAATCACGCAGCACACAACTGGAGTTGCGAATGTTCTCTCCATCGCCAACCTCGCAATGTTGACAGGAAATATTGGCCGCAAATCCACCGGCGTTTATCCACTGCGCGGCCAGAACAACGTCCAAGGCGCCTGCGACATGGGTGCACTACCAAATGTCTATCCAGGATATCAATCAGTCACCAACCCGTCTATTCGAGCGATATTTGAAAGCGCGTGGGGAATCGGTCTTGATACCAAGCCAGGATTGACAGTGGTTGAAATGATCCACGCTGCCATGAAAGGGAACATTCGAGGAATGTATATCATGGGTGAAAACCCGCTACTAAGTGACCCCAATCTCAATTACGTGAAATCTGCCTTACAAAAATTGGAGTTCCTTGTAGTTCAAGATATCTTCATGTCAGAAACCGCAGAACTAGCGGACGTTATTCTTCCAAGCTCAACCTCATTTGAAAAACATGGTACCTTCACCAATACTAGTCGACGAATCCAACGTGTTGTCGCAGCCATACCGCCCCTACGTCATACTCAGCCAGATTGGCAGATTATCTGTCAACTATCAACAAAGATGGGTTATCCCATGAATTACACCTCCCCTCGAGAAATCATGAAGGAGATCGCAGAATTGACACCAATCTATAGCGGAGTTGACTACACTCGATTAGGACAAAAAGGTTTACAATGGCCTTGTCCAAGCCAAGAACATCCTGGTACACCCTACATGCATAAAGAGAGATTCACGCGTGGGAGAGGTTGGTTCAGTCCCGTCGAGTACAAACCGCCAGCTGAAGTTCCGAACAACAATTATCCTTTCCTCCTCACTACGGGACGCATCCTTTCACACTTTCAAACAGGCGTTCAGTCACGACGTGCAATTGCCCTCAACAAACTGGCCCCAACAGCATTTCTTGAGATCCACCCACAAGACGCTGCACAACTCAATATTCATACTGAAGATTGGGTAAACGTCATATCTCGGAGAGGCAAACTGCAAATAAAAGCAGCGGTCACAGACCGAGTGAAAAAAGGTACGGTCTTCATACCATTCCACTTTAAAGAAGCAGCAGCGAATCTTCTTACGAACGATGCTCTCGATCCGATCGCCAAGATTCCTGAGTATAAAGTTGCAGCGGTTAAACTATTGAAAATCGAATGCTCCAAACGCGCGCGGGGAGATGTTTTCTAGTAAATAGCTAGCTTAATTAGCTAGAATTAACGCATGCGTGGACACTGAGGCTTTCTCATCGATAGTCACTCGTTTCCTGGTCTTTGTGGATCTAGCTAGATAGATTTATTACATATCCGACGAGTTAAGATTTTTTGTGAATTTTAATGGACATATCTGTCATGGAATCACAACCTATTGGCGATTATTTTGATGAGGAGATGACATTCTTAAAGCAGATAGGTGTGGGTTTTATCGAGTGTCATGGTGGTTTGAAAGTTGATCATAATTTATCTAGTATAGAAACGGGAAATGCGAAGAATACAGCGAAGATTATTCGTAAGATTAAGGAGTCAGGCATCAATGTTCGGGTATTAGCGTTCAATTTCGTCAACTCCTTGATGGGTAGACCTGAAGGGGAGAAAGAGATAGAAAGAGGCTGTGAGGTCATAAAACTCTTAGGCGAAGAAGAAATACCGATGATGCGAATCTTTCCGCAAGGTATCAGACTAGGGCCTAGTGGAGTTCCAGGACGACATCAAAAAACCCATAGAGGAGGATACATCAATGCTGCATTTAGACTTGATTTCATGCGTGAAGAACTGGCCAAGAGAGATACAAAATCGCAGTGGGCTCATCATTACAATGAGACAATAACGTATGATGAATACTTTTCAAACTGGGTGAAACTTCTCGAACAAATTGTTCCAGTAGCCGAAGACTCTGAGGTAACGATTATTGAACATTTTGATGACCCACCGATTCCGAATTATTGGAATGAAGGTTTACTGCCCGCGCTCCATGATCCATTAATGATCAAACGGCTCTTCGAGGCTGTCCCAAGCAAGAACTTTGGACTCCTTTTCTGCGTCGGTACAAGGTATGAGTCTGGCCGAGACGTCTACAATCAGATAAAATTATTCGGTCGTAAAATTTGTCATGTTCACTTACGAAACGTGCGAGGTACACTCCTGCACTCAGGTGGTTATGACGAAGTTGCCCTAGATGAAGGGGACATGGACATGTTCAAAGTTCTCAAGACATTGAAGAACGTGGGCTATGATGGATGTATAAGCCCCGATCACCCATCAATTCTGATAGATGACAAGAAGAGAAGGGCAGGCCTCGCATATATGGTGGGCTATGTCAGAGCTCTTATTCAAGCCCTATGATTGTACGCGCGAGGGTAGAGGAGAAAAAAGAGATTAGGCGCGATCAAGCCAGGCAGCGTGTAATAGCCATTTATTAGACTTTGTACTTCATTATGGCGTCCATGTTGATATCTACACCCAATCCAGGAGATTGTGGTACGGTGTAATAGCCATTTGTCCAGATCAAGGGAGTGACAAGAAGTTCGTCAAAGAATCCGCCACCCTTATAGATGCTCTCTTGGATCAAGAAATTGGGTATGGAGGCATCGATATGGAGCGCTGCAGCAGTGATCAGGGGTCCTCCCCATACATGAGGTGCCATTTGAGCATAGTAAGCCTCTGCCAAACTGGCGATCTTCTTGCATTCAGTTATACCCCCGCATGAACCCAGATCAGGCTGCAGGAATGTTGCTGCGCCATCTTCCAGTACGCGGAGAAAGTCAAATACCGTGGTTAGTCTCTCGCCTGTCGCGACTGGGATGGTTGTGCTCCTTGCTACTTTAGCCATTTCCTTGGTGTTCTCAGGGGGTACGGGTTCTTCGAACCATAGTGGTTTAAAAGGCTCTAGCACCTTCGCAAGACGGATCGCTGAGGCGGTTGTGATCTGCCCGTGCGTACCGATGAGAATATCTGCTTTTGTGCCCACGGCGTCCCGGATGGCACCAACGACATCCTCTACAGTCGTGTACTGCTCCATCGTCATGTTGTAGGGATTGCGGTAGGAAGCCTTTCGTAACAACCTCATGACATCCATCCCTTTCCGTTCTTCCTCTGTCAGTGGAGGCTCGAAATGTGCCATGGGTACAGGATCCAGTTTGAGAGCTGTGAAGCCCTCATTGACCAGAAACGCTGCGTTTTCAGCGACTCGCTTGGGGTTCGCCCAGAGGGCAGCGATTTCAGTAATGGGGCGTGCACCATCCTTGATATCGTAGATGTAGGTATAGCTCCGCATCTTCGTCCTGAAAGCTCCGCCCAACAGGTTGTATACGGGCTGGTTGCATACTTTTCCCGCAATATCCCACAGCGCTGTGTCGATGGCACTCACGAGTCCCAGTGTTGAATACTCAGTGTGGCGAGAGGTCATACTGGTGTAGAGAACTTTGTTTAGACGCTCTCTATCGAGCGGATTCTCATCCTTAAGGTAAGTCTCAAAGAGCTCTTTCAGCAGAACTTTGTAGCTCTGCTGTAAAGGATCATAGATACTCAGGGTGGCGGTCTCACCCCAACCATATACCCCTTCATCGGTGTGCAGTTTGACGAAGAAGTAGTACGCTCCTCCGTAATGGGGTGGTGGAACCTTCACAACAAACGACTCAAGTTTTGTTAACTTCATTGAAATGCACATTCTTTGGATTATCAATCCAATATTCTTAGAACATAGATTTATTCTTTAGTTGGACTTGTGTATTACGCACGTGCGCTCGGGGATTATAGACTTCAAGAAAGTATAACAAATAGCTAGCTAACAATATGAAGGGGTCAACAGCAATGAGAAGGAACAAGGATGTCGCGTACGGTGCGACGACATTATCCCCCGGGATTCGTTCCCGTTTTGTTCAAGACATCAACGGTCTTTCAATACACATATTGGAAGCCGGCTATGAGGCTGCAGGCCGACCTTGTATTCTACTCCTTCACGGGTTTCCGGAGCTGGCGTACAGTTGGAGAAAAGTGATGCAACCTCTCTCCCAGAAGGGATATCATGTTATCGCTCCCGACCAGCGGGGTTACGGTCGCACCACAGGCTGGGATAGGAATTACGACGGTGATGTAGGTTCGTTTCGTATGTTCAACCTTGTCAGAGATACATTGGGGCTTATTTCCGCTCTCGGCTACCGTTCAGTTGCAGCCGTCGTAGGACATGACTATGGGTCGCCTGTCGCAGCCTGGTGTTCGATTATACGACCGGACCTGTTTGACTCGGTTGTGTTGATGAGCGCACCGTTTGGAGGAACACCTTCATTGCCCTTCAACACGGAAAATATAGCGCCCCAAAAAAAGGCTTCGCTGACATCAAACATCCACGAAGAACTGGCAGCGCTTCCGCGACCTCGCAAGCATTACCAGTGGTACTACACCACCCGCGAGGCCAACAGTAACATGCTTCACGGTCCTCAGGGCGTTCATGGTTTCTTACGCGCCTATTACCATTACAAAAGTGCGGATTGGAAGCAGAATAAACCTTTTCCGCTGAAATCATGGACAGCCACCGAACTCGCTAAAATACCCTCGTACTATATCATGGATCTGGATAAAGGAATGGCTGAGACTGTGGCTAATGAGATGCCATCTGCAGCCCAAATTGCAGAGTGCAATTGGCTCACAGACGATGAATTACGCGTATACAGCGCTGAATATGCCAGAACCGGATTCCAGGGCGGACTAAACTGGTATCGGTGCAGTAAAAACGCCAGTTACACAGCCGAACTCCAAGTGTTCTCTGGCCGCACCATTGATGTACCATCATGCTTCATCTCTGGCGCTAGTGACTGGGGCGTTTACCAAAGACCCGGCAATCTGGAGCGGATGCAAAGCACAGCATGTACAAATATACTGGGCGTTCATTTGGTTGAAGGAGCCGGACACTGGGTACAACAGGAACAGCCAGAAGAAGTGAGCAAGCGGATCATACAGTTTCTGCAGCAGACCCAAACCGACTAGTGATTGTGATAGCACGCAGCGCTTGGATTAGGTACTGACAGCTATTACTTGTCGGCGTTGCTTCATCACGTTGTAGCGGTATTCCAAACCTTCGTAAAGATCCGGATCGTTGATGCGTACACGCCAGTACAGTGCTACTATTTGGATGCCTGCGAATGAGTGATGCTGTGACCCACTAATGCGTTTTTCTAACAACATCGACTGGAACGTTGTCTTTGATCGCTTCGAGATATTGTTCACCAACGGGACAGCTCCCAATGAGACAGTTGCCCAAATGGATGACTTCCGCACCTTTCTCCTTCAATCGCTTCGCTTTTGACACAATTTTATCCGATTTTCCTCGATCACATCCACCACACGAATCAAATCCCACGAGCTCAACGTCATCATAGTGTTCAAATTGCCCTGTTTTATTTCGTATAGCAGGAAAACAATTGAACCCCGCACAGTTGGCACTATGGGAATCACATCGAATGATGCCAATTTTCGTACTCATTTTGTATCTCTCTCCTCAATGACCAGCTTTGAAACATCTCCTGCGTTCCCTGCTTAAATATTTTGATGTTTGTAAGCAATCAAATGACGCGCGCGCGAATAATGAGCGGGTCCGGTGGGATTTGAACCCACGACCTACAGCTATCTCCCCAAGAAGGTAGGAGGCTGCCGCGCTATCCATATTTCGCCTCCATCGATAAATATCGATGAAGTCTGCGCCACGGACCCTTAATCATGACCTTGTGAAGTGCTTTAGTATTAATGTATCGACGAATATCCAGGCACAGACCATCAGAAGTAGCTCGTCACAAGCTATCTTCAGGCATTCGATTGAGAAGTTGGAGAAGAATGTCGGGGCGATTACTTCCAATAGCATCAACGTCAAGTGCTATCATCTCTCGCATTTCAAATGGATCATCGGTATTCCACACGCGGACTGAAAGCCCTTGACTATGACAACTTTCGACAAGCTCAGGATTAATGTAGTTAACATGTGGATGGACGGCATCTGCATGCGCATCATGTGCCAGATGCGGAGCATCTATAGGTAATCCTAAGAAAAGAACCCCAGTTGAGATCTGAGGATTCACCATTTTCACGGTTTTAACCATGTTGTGACGAAAGGAGGTTACGATCACATGGTCAATCAAGTGATTAGCTGTAATCATGTGGGCGACTTGGTGTTCGACATCGAGTCCCTTTAATTCGATTTGGAGAATAGCTTTCTGTGCGACAAGGTCAATGACTTCTTGCAAGGTAGGAACCTGTTCTCCTTGACCAGCATCAAGCTGTTGGATTTCACGAAGTGTTAGATCGCCGACTGCTCCTGAACCATCTGTTGTACGATCCACTGTTGAATCATGGATCACTACCAAGTGTTGATCTTTGGTTAAATGGACATCTAGTTCAATCGCATCAACTTTCAAGTCGATCGCGCATCGGAAGGATCGTAACGTATTTTCAGGTTCGAGTCCCGCAGCACCTCGATGTCCAGTGACGTTTACCATATAAAGTCCCTCGATGTAGTATTCTTTCTCAACTTACGTTTAAAGCTAGTTAGAAGAAACACGTTTTGAATATCATATGCTTTATATGTATCGATGTCCAGAGAACTCCAGAAAGTTACCTCACGCTCTATTACATACAAAGATACGAGGAAACTACGATGGATGAAACGAAGATCGAAATCAGTGTGCACCCAATCAAGAAATTAGTGATCTTTGAGTGCACTGAGTTCACATCAAAAGTGTTCTTTGAGAAAGTGCAGTTCATCGCGATGGCAGGTGAACCAATTGCCATTAATTGGGCAAAAGGCATGGTCTT
>JAOZHK010000123.1 GCA_026014905.1 Candidatus Bathyarchaeota archaeon | reverse complement strand
TTAATAGAAAATTTGTGATGGTAATATTTAACGAGTAAAGTGAAAAAAACATCCGTAAAATTAATAAACAGATAAGAAAAAAACATTTAATAGTGTATAACAAAAATTAACATATATAGTATTAAATGTTATTATTAATACGTGTGTAGCGTCTTTTCCACTCTTATACCTTCACAGAAGTAGGCTAAAACGCCTATTGAAAAACCGAGGGTTAAGGGTTTGGGGAGTTGTCCCTTAACCCTCTTTGTATTCACTGCATGAACGAGTCAGCTCATCTAAAGATTCACGCAACAGTAAGATTATGAGCAAAAGATAGATCAGCTAATATTGATCTAAAAAAACACCACAAGCATGGCATCGATACACTGTTTGCGGCTCCGGGTAAAATGGATTCTCAGTTAATGTTGGAGCCATACGTATATTACGACGGAGAAACGTGGGAACCTCATGTGGATAAAGAAATGGGAGTTTGTTGTCATGATAGTTTATAATTGCTCGTCCTTCTTCCATCTTCTCACCACATTTTGGGCATAACGGTTCCACATCCAACTTGTTGTATATTTTACCATCGGTGATTGTATCATGTGATTCTTCAAATAGATGGAGCCAGGTTGAGCGGAACATGTACAAAAATATTATAGACGTTGTCAAGATGAGGATGGGAATAAGCATATTGGTTAACTCCGACTTAATGGTTTGTGATTTTGCCATCATGTGGTTAGGCTCGCTCTCGAGTTTTCTAAACGAGAGTCTCAGTCAGCCACCCACTTAAGAGTATTACATCGTTATAATCGTGGTACATATTCTTTTCTCAAATAGCGTGATTGCACGGATAATTCAATGCATCTGTAATGCGCGGTCTCACCGCAAGAACGAATACTGCAGTGTATGTGTTTAGACTGTGGTGATATCAACATCTATTTATTGGAGGTAATTGAGTATTCATCATAGACTCAGGAGCGCTAAAGCATTAATGAGTGCTCAACCCTATCATTTTGTGTGTACACGACGATGGCGACGTCATAATCTCCAAGATGTAGCAAAGAAATTAGGAGATTTTACTTATGTTAGACAGTTTGGAGTTCTCGACCAATTTGACCTTTCTGATCCTCGACATGATTACTCACCTGAACTGGAGTTTAAAGCCGATACATTATATGTCCTAATTTCAGCACGTCGAGCAGTTCTGTTCCAGAAAACCCGTCAACCCTTCACGCAAAAAGATCTCCAATTACGCGAAATTATCTTTAACTTATATTCTGATTATCGCCTTCCATTGTTCAATAGAGAACCCAGTTTTGAAATCCAATAATGATTATTTAAACTAGCTAATACGCGCACGCTAGCTAACAATATATTCCTGCCTGCTGTCTAAGCATTAATTTTTATTTATATTCAATATTGTTAGAAAGTACTGACAATAGACATTAGTGATAAGCTAACTTAACCCGCATATTATGGAAGGAAATTCTCGGAGAAAAAAGAGGGGGTGTGTTTATAGTGGCTCCGGCTCACAAAGATTATCAGAGCTCAGGGCTGATCTTCCACAGATCTTGCACATGAACTTTGCATCTCTGATTAGCTCCTTCATTTGCTCTACCGTTACTTCACCGCTTTCAGCCATTGCACATAGGTGATGTTTATGACCAATGTGAGGATTTTGTTTGTATCCGCGATAGCTAGAAGGATCTAAGAACCATTGGGCAAGGTTTTCGCTAGTCGTTCCATAACTCAACAGAAACGCCCTCAAGTATGAGTCTTAAATAGATCTTACTACTTTATAAGTATATATATCTATAATTTTAACGTTTTAAAGATATTTAAAATGGTATATTATATAATTTACAATTTAACAATAAATCACTAACCATTATTAATAATTTCATGCCTTTTAGGAGAATAATCTATTATTAATACATTCAGGGTAAGCTATTATATAAAAAGGGGAAAGAGGCTATCGCTTTAAGCTAGCGCGGTTGACGACCCAATGCGGGGACTTCCCTTCAACGAACCTGATGACGTTCTCAATTGCTGCTGCAGGCGTCTTGATGCGACACTCGATAGTCGATGATGATTGATGTGCGGTTAAAACTACGTTATCAAATTCTCGTAGAGGGCTATCTGGTGGCAGGGGCTCGGTTTCAAAGACATCAAGTCCCGCTGCTGCTATTTTGCCTTTTCGAAGCGCCTCGATTAATGATGATTCATCAATTACTGCGCCTCGTGCGATGTTTACTAAGATGGCGGCAGGTTTCATTGCATCAAATTCTTGCTTACCTAATAGGTGATATGTTGGATGAGAGCCTTTCCGTGTTAGAAAACAACTGACTTCGATGACATCGGACTCGCGAAGTAAGGTAGATAGATCCACCAACGTTGCTCCGTATCGTTGGGCTCCTGCTTGGAGGGTAAAGGGATCATATGCTAAGACGCGCATGTTAAATGCGGTCCGGCACTTCATGGCCAATCTACCACCAATCCCCCCTATACCAATGATGCCTAAGGTTTTTCCCCAGAGTTCAAAGCCGACACGATCCGGATCCTTTGCCCAGTTGTTACTTTGTCGAATCCGGCGATCAGCTAACGTTATTTTTTTGGAAAGGTCAAGGATTAACGCCATGGCATGTTGTGCAACAGATTCTGACATTATTTCTGCTACATTACAGACCATCACGTTACGTTTCGAACATGCGTCAACATCGATGTGATTGTAACCAATTCCTGCTCCCTGAATCATCCTTAAATCTGGTGCTAAGTCCAGGAACTCACTCCAGTTCCACGGGCGACGCATATATCCGATTACCTTCACATCTTTTAGTCGAGTAGCCCATGTTTCTTTTTCTTGACGAGTAACGGAAGGGTGACGAGCTGTGTCTACATCTGCTATACGTTGTAATCGTTCCATTGCTGGGTCAGAGAGGCCACGGTGTTCTTTCGGTGTATCTGGAGAGGGGGGCCAAGGATAAAGAACTTTTATTGTTCCCATAATATGACACCACATAATTCATAGCTCTCTTCAAGTAATTAACTCTATTCTCATATATTCACAATTAGCTACTATTCTTACAGTCCTCGGTGCGTTTTTTCTCTTAATTTGCGCTAGCGTAATGCTATAATAAACTATGAAAAACGTAAAAAACACTGAGAAAAAGCTGACTGATAATAATTGGGTTTTCTAAAAAAAAGGGGGAATTGGTGTTAGCCCGCGAGATACTGTTGAATTGTGATGACCGTTCGGTATACATAGTTCATCCAGAAGTTTGCAACGGAATCCAAAGACTCATTGATATAGATCTTACCGAAGAGGTACCCAAATGAGGCGTAGAGGAAGTATCGTCCATATTTCGCCATGAAGCCTAGCCGTCCCGTCCAGAAGGGAGATGAATACTTTCGAGAGTATAGGAAGTACGTAAATGAAACTAATGTACCAGCAAAGACGAGGATTGCGGAAATTGGATCAGGCGAGAGATTCATCAAACCTTCCGCTGTTGCGCTTACAGGAATCAAGATATTTGCTCGGATAGTGAGGCCAAATACTACTCCCACTCCAATCCCTGAGAGTACGGAAACGGGGTAGCGTGCGGCCCAGCGATATTTGGTTAACCGAGTGAATACCGATAGCCCAATGAGAAGAGGGATAATGACTGTCCAGTGACCAGCAGCGATTTCATCGAAGACTGAGCCTTGGAGTTGAGCTGCAATCGCGAAGATGCTATATACCATGCCTCCAGCCATGTACAGATTCTCGTTGATATTGTAGAGAAAGTGGTCGCCAAAGAAGACAAAAGTGTATGAGCCTATGGCTAAGCCTGAGCCTACGAGGGCCATGATTACATCTAATGGTCCTATTGCTATTGCGGTCATATTTACTGCGCCTCCCGACTAGCTTGTCGTTCTCTCCACTCGACACCAGCTAGAGGTGCTAATCCGAGACGTCGTCTGGCAAAGTACGTAATATTTCCCATTATGACTATTGTAATTACAGCGATGCCTTGCAGATTTCTCATGTCCATTTTAACGAGCTGGTCTCCGGCGTAACCGGTAAGTTTCTCGTACTCGGCGTATCCTCTGTTTCCGTCTAGAGCCCCGTGGACATATATTCCGTATACCGGAGCTACGGTTGCAAAGACCATCGTGTTGAGGCCTCGGTTACCATAGGCTGCGGGCCATTGTCGAATCCACATATCCACAAAGGTGAATGAGCCAGCGTCATTAATGGTTAATGGAATATCGTCCATAGTGTTGATGCCTTCCATTATGGGAAATTGGTCGAGGGGTCGACCTTCGATAAGATCGTTGCCAGTAACTCGCGTGTTTCGTGCGATCGCGGCTAGAGCAGACTCTTCACCCGCTAAGAAGGGCATAATGATCCAATCGACACCGTATTGTTTTCCTGCTGCCTCTAATGTAGGCGCGCAATAGGCCATGAGCGCCGCATTCAGCTGAGGGGCATCAGGATCGAGACTGTAAAGGATCATTTTCGCGTCATTGTCGATAATAGCCTGATATACAACAGCTCGATAAGCGTCTCGTTTATTGATATATGCACCGAAGGCGCAGTTCTGAGCCCAAGCGATGACATCGCCAGGGTTCATGGCCTCGATTTCATTATAGAAGTCCGTGGTGATAGGGCCAATCGTTAGCGGAAGCCTTAATCCTGAGACGAGCACGAGTATGGCGAGGGCTGTATTCATTATTGCGCATTTGCGATGGGTCATCCGGAATCGGGCAATTGTCTCTAAGATAGACATTGTTATACTGCCTCCACTTCAATCATGCCAGGTTCACGTCCCACTAATGCACGGATACCTAAAACGATCGCGCCAAGTCCCGTTGTAGCCAGCATGGCTCGTTGGGCAGCGGTATTGGGTACGCCTTCAATCCAAGTTCCGATATCATAGAATGGGGGCCATACTGCCACAATAGAGGACAGCTCTCTAAAGGAGATAAATAGCCAACAGAGGAACATCAGGCCTGACTCAACAGAGGTGAACCTGAAGTAACGATAGGAGTTATAGGGATGATGGACCCAAGCCGTGTACATGCCACCAGCCGCATATGCGATGATGAAGGTATACCAGAACCGGAAGGTCGCACCAGTGGTTCCCCCAGTACCTAACGCTATGAGGGTATAGATAAGTGCGGTTCCCAGACACGTTGCACTCATAGCAACGGCTCTCAACCCTGTGAATTTGCCGCTTCGTCGTCGCTGAGCTCGACGGAGCATAGTCATGATTAATATGACGATGCCATAGAGAAGACTGCAGCTATAGAGGATAGTTCCCCACAGCGTTAATTCTGTGGTCAAGTCTTGGAGTGGCACGAACGTTGGGGCAAAATATTCGACAATAAAGATTCCTGCAACAATGGACACTATGAAGGTGGGTATTGTTCGTTGATAAACAATCTTAGACATGTGTTCTTTCCCTCATCATATATTGAAGATGTCTAGAACGGGTTCTCGAACGACAATGGCAGCTATTGCGAAAATGATGACC
Source organism: Candidatus Bathyarchaeota archaeon (assembly GCA_026014905.1). The sequence continues at coordinate 4,325 of JAOZHK010000123.1, read as the reverse complement.
ATTGCTAGAATTACGAGTTTCGAGAGGTCTCCACCCACTTGTGCTGATTTAACGACATCGTCCTCAGAACACTCAGCTCCCATCGCATAGACGTCGTCCATGAAACAGGGATAATCGGAGAGCATTGCCCAGCTTCCTTGGTGGAGTAGCCGTGCAGTTCCACCGATTACTAGTCCTCCGTATTCACGTGCCCATCCGATGGGTGAGTTGGTGCCTCCACCTCTACAAGCTCCGTTGAATATAGCACAGGCGCAGCCTTCGCGAGCGATAACAGCGGTTAAACCCATGCTGTGATGACCTTGATCAGGGCCGAACCAGATCACGTCTTCTCGTCGATATGTTTCGGGTCGTCCTTCCTCTACTGCGACTTCTCGAAAGATTCCATCGAGTAGTGGTAAAGTTCCAGCGTTACACGGAACGGGGAGGATGACTCGGGCGCCTCGTTGAACCGCTAGTCGCGTCGTGTATCGTACGACGTTCATACCAGCCAATGTCATCGGTGCGTACATGCCTTCAAGATAAGCCATGTCTCCTGGAGAGACATAGACGGGGCGTCCTGTTTCGACGGCTCTGTCAACGCCTTCTGAGATTGCAGCGACTTGAGGTAGGTCCCGAAGAGGTTGGGGATTGCCTTGAACAGCCTGCCAAGTATAGTAAAGCGTTGCTGCTAGCGTGATAAAGAAAACGAAGAATTCAAGTCCTTTGCCTGCTTCTATTTGTTGTATTAATATGCTCATTAGCATACTTTTTTACTCCGACTTTTTCAACCTTTTTCTTATTTTTCGTTTTTTATGCTCGAAGATACCAAAAAAAACCAATTTAATATGTATTGAATGTGATATATAATAATATGGGTAAATGGTTTGATTATATATTAATAAAAACTACATTCATAATAAAAAACAATACATTCAAAGTATAAACTAAAAACAAGAATAAAAATTTGCTAATTCATTAATATCTAGAAAGAGCCTTTTTATTCCTGTATCGAATGGCTCCACCAAGACAACCTCCGATAAGAAAACCTGTTAATAAATAAGTACCGCCTGTAAAAAGACGAAGAAAAAATAGGAAATAAATGACAGAAAATATGAAAGATAAAAGGCCGGTTATTCCCCCTATAAGCATATGGGATCTATAGTCCCTTGTATTTGTTTTTGCGGCAACTAGAAATCCACCCAAGGCCGCTCCAACTAGCGCTACTATAACAGTGATAACCGTTATCTCTATTTCAGTGAAGTCATAATCAATGAAAGAGAAAATGAACGCCATCAGGATCATCGGGGCACATGCTATTAATGCTCCATGGACGTAATGAATAACACGTGGAAGTCGTCGCGAATCAGACATTATGATCATCTTGTCACAGTTAGTAACAGCCAGCGCTACTCTTCCATGATTTCCGTGTTTGCCCTTGGAATCGTCACGGTTTTCCCATCATCTAACTTCACTGTCATCACTCGAACCCAAGACTCGGTTTCAACCTGTTGTAAATCTGCTGGAAGAACTCCAACGGAGCCTATTGCGCCGAAGTAGGGTTGACGAATGATCCGGACTCGTGTACCGGGGTACATTCCATCAGCCAAGGTATCATCCATGCTATCTCTAGAATCTTGCATCTCAGACTTTGTTAGAGGTATAACGACTTCAGGACGGATAACTCCAGCTCGAATTTGCGTCGCTCCGTTGATTGAAGCATGTCGCCCATTTAACTCCTTCAAGAGTGAATACGTATGACTCGCCATCGCCATCTCACCGAAGCCTTCGGTAATAACACACGTGACACCAATATTTTCATGCCCAGTGATAGCGACGCCCATCTCATATCCTAAATAGGCATCGAGGTCATCACTATTGATGCCTCCGGTAATAATTCCTTGCACTTTCATTTCTTCAGCCTTCGTGAATGCATCCAACGTTACTAAGGATCCACCAACCGCGATTTTTCCTGCACAATCAGAGGTTATCATATCCCCCGTTAGTACCTCGTCAGGCTTGGCAACTATCAGTAACTCGCCATGTCTTTCTCCGCCAACACCAAAGATTCCTTGCACAAAGGAGGCCCACGTTTCAACAACAACACCATTTTTTGGGAAAACATCAGCAATTCGGCCTGCTATATATGCAAAACGTTCTAACGGTTGAGGTGGATCTTGGATTCCAACCATGCCCGTGACTTGTGAGATAAGGGATATCAGTCCATCTTTATTTGATCGGTACTCGCTTTTAAACAACCCAAAGAAAGCTTTAGTTTGAGCGATTATTTCATCTTCAAGAACTTCATCCCCTTCATTCTTAATCATGGCTCGGGGCAATTCGCGAGGGTCTATTCCTAGAATAGCGGCAACGTTGATCATCTCGATATTGCCGGGGAGATAGGTTTGAGCCACTATTGTGTCGTGTGAGACCTCATCTCCCTTCTTTGCGAGGACTTCTCCCTCGATTGGTAACAGTCTAGCTTTTCTCACTAACGTTTCTCTTTTAATTTTTAAACCAGGAGTATAAGCATAGGACATAAGCTCAAGTCCCTTCATATTTTGTAATGGCGGCAGCTGGATACGCTTCCAGCTCTTTTATCCATCTGAGCAGTGCAATCTTCATCTCTTCTCTGTTCTCAGGCAATACTCGAGGGCGTCCTCTCCCATCAAGGATAATGCCTGCAGCGCCGCCTTCAAGTCTGGCAGTAACAGGTTTACCAAGGCCTTCGCCCATATCACAACGTTCATGGGGAGTTATGGTCATGTTAACGAATTCACCTAACCGAATGGGTAGTAATCGCATTTCTCCAAGATTTACTGCTTCCGTTCGCTCACTGCTATCAGGCATTGTAATATCTACAGTAAACAGCTTTTCAGTAATTACATCTTCAAGGGTTTCACCTTTCGCCTCATAGATCACAGGGCCTCGAGGCGCGACGCAATATCCTAAGTGAACGATGCAGTCTTTTTCAAAAATTTCGAGGGCAATATCAGGGTTAACCGTTGAGAGGACACCAAGATGGGGCATCATAAACACGCTGTCTTGAACTAAACGCGTGATGCCTTCAGGTTCGAATCCATCAATGAGAATCAACGCGCTTTGAACACGCCTCGGAGCATGAGATAAAAGGCCTCCGGTTCCACCGATTAAGTGAACTCTCAGCATATCAATGTAGGTTTCAAGTTCCACCCTTCTCCAAAATATTTTACTTAAATCGTAAGCGGGTCGAACGCCACGTAATCCGCGAGCTAGGAATTTATGATGATAAAAACCTAATCGAAGAGCCTCTCGAGCGACTGCATGCTCGATCACTAATTCATCCAAAGTCTGGGGAATCGTTGTGGGGCGGATCATCTTGTCTCGTAAAATGTTAATCAAGTCTCGCTGATTTACTTCAAAGGGCACCCATCGCAGAATATTCTCTAAACTCGCTTCCTTCAGGACGTTGCAGATGCTATAGCTCATGCCGAGGTTGGCACTCACGGTCCGGACGAACTTGCTGTCGAAGACGCTGTACACGTTTGTAGTTGCGCCGCCGAGGCCGACGCCGATAACATTGACCTGTTGGATTTGAGCCACGGTCTGGAACATGAGCCCTTCTCCTCGTGGCGTGGGCATAATGGGGATTTCTGTCCATGTCATCAACTTATCGTAGCCGGGCGCATGGGACATCACATGCTCCATAAAGAGTTCCTGAATTGCGTCTCGTGCGGGATCAGAGTTTTCGAATTCCACCTCAGGACGGATGTTATCAACAATCTTCAAAGCATACATGTCTTCAAAGGTCTTCTGTACTGGCTCCTGTGCATATTTATTACCTGCAAAGATGACGGGGAGACTGAACTCAGCTCCAAATCGTGCTTTGGGTTCAGCGAGTTTCATGATCTCCGCAGCCTGAACGACGGGAGCTATCGATCCACCATCGGTGCCACCAGCGAGAAGGACCATGTCTGGTCTGAGATGTCGGGTTCTCTCAATTTTTCGGTATAGGGGTACGTTATCGCTAGACGCAATGACATCCATGACAATAGCGCCACCTCCCAAAGCTGCCCTCTCGGCGCTTTCGCCAGTGATGCTTTTTGTTGCACCGAAAACCATCATCTGTAATCCGCCACCTGCTGAACTAGTGGTTACATACAAGTCAACACCAGGTTCTTTTGGGTTCTTTCGTACGATTATGCCGGCTTCACTAAGAAACTTTAATCCAGATAATTCCTCTGCTTCACGAACAGCATTTCTCACCCCCATAGTAACGTCTTCGTAGGGTTCCTCTACAGTTGTGGGAGCTTCACCTGCACAAATAAATCGAAACTCTTTCCCGACTTTTTTGAAAAGTCGGGCTTTGG
>JAOZHK010000114.1 GCA_026014905.1 Candidatus Bathyarchaeota archaeon | reverse complement strand
TGAAGCGATTAATAATCAAGCTCCGCGGTGTGCGCGAGTGTGAGTTATACATGTACCAAGAATGAGAAGAGAGGTGTAATATGAAGGGGGTAAATATCGAATAGCGCGCGCGCGCTAGTTTTTTTTACGTATTCATCATTCATGGTCGTAAGCGCGCGCTTTGAGAATGTTTTTATAAATTTTTATAACTTCTCTCCGATGAGGTATTTATGAAAGAATCATCATTAATGAAGATCGGCGCAAGGGGAGAGCGGTTTGGGCGAGCTAAGAAACCCACTGCGCCAGAAATTCTTGAAACCCATCGTAAGAGAATGAATCCAATTCCCCTCGAAACAGCATCATATTACTGTCAAATGCGTATCCACCGAGCTCATGTAGTGATGTTAACAGAACAGGGAATTTTATCGAAAGACGAATCATCAGCGATCCTTCAGGGTTTAAAGGAAGTTGAGAAAGAAGCGGAAAAAGATGAAAATCTGATGTCATACATGTCTACGGAGACGGCTCTCATTAGGAAAATTGGTGAAGTCGGAGGTAAGATGCATATCGGTCGAAGTCGAAACGATCTAGGTGCGACTCAGCGGCGTATGTTCTATCGAGACCAGATCGAGCATCTCATTGGAGCAATCATCAAGTATCGGAAGACTCTTCTGCAAAAGGCTGAAGAGCATGTTAACACCGTAATGTCTGGTTACACGCATTGGCGGCAAGCACAGCCTATAACGTTAGCTCATTATCTCATGGGGCATCTGGATGCAGCTGGTAGAGGCGTGGAACGGTTTGAGGATGTATATCGAAGAACAAATCTTAACTGCTTGGGCGCAGCAGCCTTAGCGGGGACAGGGTGGTCTATCGACCGAGAGAGAACCAGAGCACTCCTCGGTTTTGAAAAGTTATGTGAGAATACCTATGATTGTGTTGCAGCGCATGATTATGTTGTTGAGTTTGCTTCAGCCATCGCCATTCATCTGTCTAATTTAAGTCGCCTTGCACAAGACCTGGAGATTTGGTCATCAGACGAGTTCGCCATGATAGATTTGGATGAGGCTTATGCGGGAACAAGCAGTATCATGCCTCAAAAAAAGAATCCGCGTTGTCTTGAAATGATTAAGCACTTTGCTGCGGAGTCGATCGGTGTCCTTGTAGCGTCGATCTCTTCTATTAAGGGTGTAGCCTACACGAACATTGGGGACCGGGTTATGGTTGAACCGATGATTGTTGATGTTGCGATAGGTAACACAAAGATCATGGCGGGAGTGGTGTCAACGCTTGTTCCGATGAAAAAGACGATGTTGCAGAAGGCCTCGAAGGGGTTCTCAACGATGACCGAGTTAGCGGACACTCTCGTGCGAAGCTATGGCATTTCCTTCAGACAATCTCACGATATCATTGCCGAAACAGTATCAACGGCACTGGCTGAAGGGTTGACGGCTGACCAAATTACTCCTCGCATGATCGAAGACGCCGCGGTAACAAGCATTAATCAACAATTAACTATATCGGAGGAGCAACTCCGCTTAGCACTGGATCCAGCTGAGAATGTTAAACGAAGAAAAGTCGTTGGGGGACCCGCTCCTGTAGAGGTTAAACGAATGATTGCCAATCGGCGGGCTCAGATTAAACTCGAAGAATCCAGACGTCAAGATAGGCTGAGGAAACTGGAGAAAGCCCAGAATGAGCTAAAAAGAGCGGAAAGTGAAACACTAGGTTAGCGCACGCTATAGTTGGAAGAGTTCCCTATCGAATTTTGTAAGCGCGCGCGCTACCAGCAATAATGAATAAGGAGACAGGGCAGGTACGAGTCTATCCTTCCGAAGTTGCTAAGGCTGAAATCAGCATGTTAGCGAAAAACCGGGACTTAGATCCTAGAGATGTCGCTTTGCTGACATTAATTTACGTAAAACCTGGACCATTTAGAAAGGGACAAATACACTGTAAATATCATCTAAACAAGATGCTGTTTTATCAACGGGTGTATATGGGAAGGCGTTACCTTGGAGAAGCGTTTCCACATGATGAATTTAGGTCAGCACCATCAGGCGGCGCGCGCGCTTATGTGATTGAGATGGAGGAAAAATCATTAACAATTAACAAAATTGACTATGAAAATGCTTTCACGATGGCTTCAGAATGCGAGGTCTTTTTTAATCGTGCAAATTTGCTCTTTTACTGTAAAGATTATAGCGGTAGTTTAGAGGCGACTCAGCATCTAGTTGAATGGGCCTTAAAAGCTTTATTCGTTCTTGTAAGTGAGTATAACAAAGAAATGTGGAATCATGATCCCATGATATATTTACCTCGTCTTGAGAGAAAATTAAAGCCAGTGTTTGATGCTCTGAAAAACCAGAATTTTCGTGAAAAACAATTTGAACGACTTAAGGACATAAGCAAAAGAGTTAGTGAATATCACAATAAGGCGTTTTATGGGTCTTATTGGGAAGATGTTGAACCAGGTAAACATATTTCTGCTTCTGAAATGATTACACTGAAAGATGTCGATCAATTTCTGCCTGAAGGCGCTTTTGTTAAAGAGTTTCTTACGAATACAATCCTCATTTTCGGATATGCTTCTGGACTCAATTCAAATGAAAGAAACAAAGAGTTGGGAGAACGGTTATTATATGGATTAACACCAAAGCATTATGATGAATTAAAGGAAATAATAAAGTCCAGTGAATAATGGGATTAATCATTTTTAGGATAAGACTTTAAGAGCGCGCGCGCTCATGAATCTGGGATTGGTGACCCATGCGCAGGTTCAACCCGTTCAAGGCTAGCTAGCTGTTCCGCGATACGCCTCCCACGTCATCTCCACATAAGAAATCCATGCAAGAAGAAGACCGTATCGTCACCCCAATCACCTGATTGACTGGCGTTAGCGCGCGCGCTAGCTGAAGTCTTGAATCCCAACGATATATATGTTTTTTAGATTCATATATGTAGTGTCACAGTAAAAAATGTATAATATTGGTGATACACATGGGAACGCTCTTTGATACCACGATCATTAATGGCATGACATTGAACAATCGATTTGTTCGCTCCGCCACATATGAAGGCATGGCAAATGAAGACTTAACGGTGAGTCAACGCCTCATCGACTTTATGGTCGCACTGGCCAACGGCGGCGTTGGTCTGATCATTACCAGCCTTACGACAGTGACAAAGGATGGGCAGAACGTGTCACGGCAGCTCGGGATCCACACCGATGACCATATACCTGGCTTAACTCAGATGACGAACGCCGTCCATGATGTCGGTGGGAAGATCATGGTTCAGATCGCGCACGGAGGAGCCCAAGGCAATCCCGAGCTCACAGGGGAACTCCTGGGACCCTCAGCCATTCCAGCCATTGGTGGGGAAGGTCCAGCCTGTCGTGCGATGACGATCGCGGAAATTCATCGGATCGTCGAGGCGTTTGGCGAGGCTGGACGACGCGCAAAACTCGCTGGGTTTGATGCTGTGCAATTACATGGGGCTCACGGATTCCTGCTCAGTGAATTTCTCTCTCCCTTCTTCAATAAACGCACCGATCAGTACGGCGGTAGCCTTGAGAATCGCACACGCATCGTGTTAGAGGCTTATCACCGCGTCCGCGACACGGTTGGTGCCACGTACCCTGTCACGATCAAGTTAAATTCCGAAGATTTTCTCGAAGGCGGATTGACGATGGAGGAAATGTTACAGGTCGCGTCGTGGTTGGAAACCGAGGGCATCGACGCTATCGAGTTAAGCGGCGGTACATCATGGGCATTACGCCGCGGCAACCCCAATGCCTCGTATATTCGTGTGGAACAAACTGATCTCTATTACCGCGCTGCCGCCCGTCGCTACAAAGATACGATCTGTGTACCCCTGATGTTAGTTGGTGGCATTCGATCCTACGACGTCGCAAAACAACTAGTGGAAGACGGACTCACCGATTACATCGCGTTGTGCCGTCCCCTTATAAGGGAACCCGATCTCGTCAACCGCTGGAAGTCAGGAGATACTCGACCATCAGCCTGCGTCTCCGACAACGCCTGCATTAGAACTCAGAGAACCAAAAAAGGCCTCCACTGTGTCCATATAAAGAAATAGCCATTACCCTCTTTTTCTTTTTTTCATTCTTTCTTGAACTGGTTAGCTTCGACGACTAATACGGTTATTGACTTACTGTGCCCCCAATCGCACGCGCGCTAATGTATGTGGCTATAGCGCGTAGCGCGATAACGCGCGCTACGTGGGTACGCGCGAGAGACGCATTTGGGTTTTCTTTCAGAGGCTTTTGGTTGCGACGATGGTCTTGACCATCATCTTTCCCAGATACCTCGCCGTTTCTACACCCTCCTTGTCTTTAGCAACCTCGCCTTTCCCTCGTCCTACAGCAAAAACCCGCCCCCCACTGGGAATAATCATTCGTGTAGCAGTTAGGAACATGTTCATCTGATTCCACGTCGATGCAAGCCCAGAGCGACGGGCAACAGCTATCGCTGCGCCCACCTTTCCCTTAAAGTCTTTCCTACCTCGTGCTAGATTCAAGTAACCTATCCGATCTATGAATGTCTTCATCTGGGCTGTTACGCTTTGAAAGTAGG
>JAOZHK010000097.1 GCA_026014905.1 Candidatus Bathyarchaeota archaeon | reverse complement strand
GCTTTTTAAGGCGAAAAACGAGTCCTGGAAATTGTTCTGGTCGATATTCAACATTAGGGAAGGCTTTAACAACTGAATTTAAATCAATGTTCTGCTTGAGTGTGGCAGACGCGACAACATTTTCTATATTGATACTCGCTTTAACCTCGGGCATTCCTACTTTGCTCCAAATATACTTAGTGTAACACTAGCCCTTTATAAAGGACGCGTGGACGATTCTTTCTTGCTATAAAAGAAGTCAACAACTATTACAAGAATTAAGAGACTGAATACGATACTTGCCCCTAAGGGACTTCGAATCGCGGTAATGACTCCACCCATATACGGAATTTGCTGAAGGACAAGTCCTACAACATACTCGTCTTGAAGTTGCCAAGGATCACGCACCGGATTGTTATCGCCTTTGGTTCGTAAAACAGTTCCTTCTGAGGTGTCGATCTTTTCGACTACGCGGTGAATGATTAGTGTATCCCAATTGTATGGACTATGAAATACAATGACATCCTGGAGCTGAATATCGTTACTATCAGCGACGCCTTTAACTAGGATTAGATCTCCTTCAAAATATGTTGGAATCATACTTGTTCCTTGTACAACTACAACAGGGAACTCGGTCGCCAAAGCAAAGCGTAGACTAAACAATACGCCATGAGCAGCGGCATACACTATTCCAATGATAATCACAATCTTAACTAGTTGCCGCGAGTTTGAAGCCAATTAGATATCCCAACCAGTTCCTGCTGTCTCTTTAACCATTTAATCCTTATGAAGTTATGTATAATTTTCTGGATAATTCAAGAATTGCCGTTATTTATGTGTTCGGAATGTCTATAGTTTCAGGCTCTTTCTGTACGAGTAGTTGCATGTGCACAATTCACTAATTCTTTTATCTATGTATCGTTTCAAAGTAGTACGTGAATACTACGGATGGCAGCTAAATCTGACCCTTTTTCGTTACTGAATCGCCCTGTTCGCAAAATTGTGGAAAGCAGAGGTTTCCCCAATCCAACAGATCCGCAAATCCAAGCGATTCCTCTAATATTGAAGGGAAAAAATGTTTTGCTCATAGCTCCCACGGGAACGGGAAAGACGGAAGCCGCTTTTCTTCCTGTATTTAGTCAATTAATTGAGTTATCAAGAACTCATCCCGGCATTAAAGTTCTATATATTACACCACTTCGAGCGTTAAATCGCGATATTCTCGATCGCTTAAGGTGGTGGTGTGAAAAATTAGATATCAAGATTTCTGTTCGCCATGGCGACACTAGCTCAAAAGCGCGACTCTACCAATCACGTAGTCCTCCGGATATGTTGATAACAACTCCAGAAACGCTACAAGCCATCCTTCCAGGGCGAAATATGAGGCGTCACCTTCAAGGAATCCGTTGGGTGATCGTTGATGAAGTGCATGAACTCGCTGATACAAAAAGAGGTAGTCAGCTGTCACTTGCGTTAGAGCGCTTACGGCTATTAACTGAGAGCGAATTTCAAGTTATTGGATTATCAGCGACAATTGGAACCCCAGATCAAGTTGCACAATTCCTTGTGGGAACGAATCGAGCGGTTGAGATTGTTCGTGTTCCAGTCGCGAGATTTATGGAACTCGAAATTCTATATCCTACCCCAACGGAAGAAGATAGTATTTTAGCAACTGAATTATATACGCATCCAGAAGTCGCCGCCCGACTGAGAATTATTAAAAAACTTATTGCTGATCATCAAGCTGTCCTTCTCTTCACTAATACCCGATCAATTGCTGAGATTTTAGCGAGTAGATTTAAAGTTTGGGATACGAATTTTCCAATCAGCATCCACCATGGGTCCTTAGCAAAACCAGCCCGAATAATCGCTGAGAACGGAATCAAGGGCGGTGAATTGAAAGGATTAGTCTGCACCTCCTCTCTTGAACTCGGAATCGATGTCGGACACATTGATTTATGTATTCAGTACATGAGCCCACGACAAGTCACCAGATTATTACAGCGCGTTGGTCGGAGCGGTCACGCTATTGGTAGAATTGCTAAAGGCGTCATTATTACAATGGATTCGGACGATGCTCTCGAAGCGTTAGTCGTTGCGCGTCGCGCCTTTGAAGAAAACTTAGAACCCGTCACCATTCCATCTGCACCTTTCGATGCACTCGTCCATCAGATCGTTGGACTATTTATGTTTGATCGGAAATGGGATTTTACCCAACTGCTCTCTTTGATCAATAAGGCATTTCCATATAAAGAGTGTACAAAAGAAGATATAATCAAAGTTCTCCAGTACATGCACGATCGTTATCCAAGATTAGCTTGGGTCTCCTTTGAGGACGAGGTAGCCCTGAAGCCTCGATCGACAAAAAATTTGTATACATATTATTACGAGACGCTATCGATGATCCCTGATCAAAAAAGTTACCTTGTAGTAAACGAAGCGGATGAAAGCCCGATTGGCATCCTCGATGAAAGTTTTGTTGCGGAATATGGGGATCCCGGTGTAAAATTTATTGTACGAGGTAGTCCCTGGAAAATTACAAACGTTTACGGCGATAAAATCTTTGTGAAATCAGTGGATGATCCCCAAGGAGCAATCCCCAGCTGGATTGGAGAGGAAATACCAGTACCGTTTGAGGTGGCTCAAGAGGTGGGAAAACTTCGAGGAGTAGTTGAAACGGGAATCACAGAACATGGAACGATCGATAAGCTAACATCATACCTCTTGCAGCAATATCCAGCTAACGCACAAACAATTAAAAAATCAATCTCTGAAATCGTAACTCAAACAACTCAAGGCATTGAAGTTCCAACAGATAAACGGATGACCTTTGAGGATACTGAAGAAGGCGTTATTATCAATGCATGCTTTGGCAGCCTAGTGAATAGGACCCTCGCTTTACTGATTGGACATGTGTTGTCCGAGAAAGTTGGTTATACTATTGGCGTTCAAGGAGATCCATATCGCTTCATCATTCAAAGTGGAGAAGTTGTTAACTCCCATGATGTCATAACTGCATTACATGACTTGGCATATATGAATCTCAAAGCTTTAGTAACAGAAGCAGCCACCAAAGGTCGTTTATTTAAGCGTCGAATGATTCACGTAGCTCGAAAATTTGGAGCAGTCTCCAAATTTGCGGATTTGAGCACAATAAGCCTGAACCAATTAATGAAAAGTTTTCAAGGAACAGCAATTTTTGATGAAGCAATTAAAAGTACGATTAACAGAGACATGGATTTAAAAAATCTAGAACATATTTTCACCGACATTCGTGACGGACACCTCGAGATGACTATCTTACCAACAGGGAAATCAGTTTCCCCCATTACACAAATTGGACTTGAAAAGATCCAGAGACGAACAAGTTTAATCTCTCCAGAAAAAGTCAAATATCTGTACATCGAAGCCGCACGCGCGCGCCTCCTTAACGACGCGAAGACTTTCATTTGTACAAATTGTTGGAAATACATGACAATCTTACAAATCAAAAAAGTGACAGGAACATTCCAATGTCCACTTTGTGCATCGTCTCAACTTGGGATGTTAAATGAAAGTCAAGATCCTGTGAGAGTTTTAAGTGAGAAAATTCGAGCTAATCAAAGAATGACTCGAAATGAAACAATAATGATGAATAAAGCAATTGAGTCCGGAAGATTAATAGCAGAACATGGACAACGCGCAGCCTTGGTTATGGCAGGTAAAAACTTAAGCCAGTCCGACATTCAGGTTGTTCTAACAAATGAAGATCAAATTAATGATCATCTTTTTGAGTTAGTGATTGATGCTGAACGACAGGCATTGAGGAAGCGGTTCTGGTAATTCTATAATCGGTTTTTCACTCTATTTTCATGACATGTTCTTCTCGGTAATCAGTGATCACTCGGATATAACCGCGCAACGTATCGTCTACTTCGAGATCACCTGTATCGACTCGTAGGGTCGCCAATTGCTGTATCTTGTTTTTCGTTGCAATGACCATGATGTTTGCTTTCCCCACTTGTTGAATCACCCGAGAGCTAATAGGTTGATTGCCTCGTCCGAAGATAAATCCTTGACCACCGATTGGAGTGACAATTATTTTCACTGGTTTATTTTTAATTTGCTCTAATATTGTGGTTTCAGCAACATCCGATGCAAGAATTTTCTTGTTGAGAAAAAGATCCACACCTAATAGGGTTTTCTTTTGATCAAGCAAGTCGCCAATTGTACGAGTCGTGGTGCCTGGACCAATGATATAAAGAGTTGTATGCTGCATTTCTTCAATAATGTAAATGGCAATAGCAGCTTGGTTTCTTAATTCATTATTCGTCATAATACTGGCGAGTTTGCTGCCTTGTATTAATGCAGGTTCGAATGGTGTGATAGCATACCCGTAAAGTTTTGCTGACAGATGCCCTTTACGGAAGTCTTCTTCATTTACGTCCATGATTTCGGTTTCTTTGAGTGGTAACTCGTTCCAGAGATATCGTATGGTGATTCGAGCTGCAGCAGATGGATCAACAGCAAAGACAGCGCTTTGCATTTTGACTCCTGTGGGTACACCTAAAATTGGTACGGATTGGTCGATACTTTCTAAGAGATCTCGAGCTGTGCCATCGCCACCACAGAAGATGACGAGCTTGACCTTTCGTTTGACCATTTCTTTGACGATATGTTTGGTATCCTGAGCAGTTGTTCGTCTTTTTTTTATATTGCCTAGTACAGTGAGTCTGAATCCTTGTTCGCGCGCATATGTTTCACCCATCGCACCGGGACCTACCACGAGGGTAATTTTATCTTTAATGGGTTTAAGTTGTTGAAGAAAACGAGTTGCCCGCTGCGGGGAAACTGGTGTTGCACCTCGACGAAGTGCTTTTCGTAGAATGATAGGCCCATCAGTACCTTTTAAACCTACAAGTCCTCCCATACCTGCAACGGGGTTAACTATGAAGCCTACATGTAAGGATTGATGATCCATTAGTTTCTCCTGATCGTTGTTCGTATAGATGATCCCAATGTGTGATTATCTAGCCACTACTTAGGTAGGGAATATCGAATTCTAAAGGTAACTTATATTAACTTTTTATCATATTCTTTCAGCTAGTCTTGCTCCTAACCAGCTAGTTTCTATATTCATTTAAACCTATATTAAATGATATAGACCTGCGCACGTATGAGAGAACGCTCGTAATTCGATATAACTTGATGATGGGGACGGAGAATTTCACGTTCCCGTTCACAGTCCCGTTAACGTTTGTACCTTTTTTTTAGCAAAACCTGGCTGTCTATTACCCCACAGATCCTACCCCTATTTCTTAGTACGCGCGCGCGTCAAATGCGTCTTCTGGTGTGTCCCCTCCTTTGTGGGGCGCATCGTAGATATGACGATGCCACTCGGTTAATTCTCTCCATAATGCACGACATTGAAGGTAATCTTCAGCCTTGTATTTCCGAATTCTGAAATCATGCATACTCATCAACTACTGCTATTGTCTGTTTTACAAGCTCCCGTATCTTAAAGTTGGTATAGACTGGGATTTAAGGTCTTCAAAACAATGAGGAGAAAAAAGGATAGGTGGTTGCCCACCTGAGAGGGCCTTTCTTCTCCCATTTTTGTAAACATTACCTATGATAATAATCATTGTTCTTGATACGATAACCTGTTAACTCGTCGGTCAAATTATAACAGAAAAAGGCGTTGAGATCTGGGATTGAAGACTTCCAAAAAATGGAAAATGGAAGTGAACTTAATACTCAACTTTCCGTGGCAGATTTTTAGCTTGCTCAACCCATGAGGTCACGAAGGACAGGTAAGGTGTTCGTCGTACCAGATTTTTCGCTGCATTGACTTCGAGGATCGTGGCCAGGAGATTTTCGGGGTTGCGTCGCGCAAGTTCTGCGACGGTATCGACGCCTGCTTCTTCAAGAAGATCGGAGTATTCTTCGCCAACGCCTTTGATGCGAAAGAGGTCGGATAAATTAACCCATTCTAAGATCAGTGTTTCCGAAATACCCGTCTTTTCTGCGAGTTGTGCGCGTCCTATGGGGGATGCCCCTGCATCGAGTAAATCATCGGTCGTTTTGATCCCTTCAGCGAGGAGTTTCGCAGCATATGTGGGTCCAATGCCTTCTATTTGATCGACCTTTGCCATGATTAATCACTGCTTAGTCCTCTAGACGTCACAACCTTTTATTTGTTTGCTTCATCATGCAAACGTTAGCGCGTGATGGAATCATTCCAAACTGGGATTTAAGACTTCAAACCAAGAAAGGAGAAGCGTGATGGATTGTGTGCCTTGTTGCCTACATGAAACTATTTTCGGGCGATGTCGAGTTCCATTGGTCCCCGCGCGCGCGACAAAGTATGAGATTAAAATATTGGAGAAAAAATGAGTATCTATGATTATAGGGATCGACCTAGCTAGTTAGAGATAAGTTTGAACTCAGGTTATTCAGTTGTTGGTTGCTGGAACTAAAGTATTCGGACAGTTTGTCTCGAGATTAAACCGTTTTACTGTGATTGCGAAAATTAATAATATCAATAATCGATGTTATCTCCCGAATCCAGGCAGACTTTCAGAGCTATTAATTCCAGGCATTCAAGTACTCTTAATCAAACAACCGCAGAAAAAGAGAAAGACTAGATATGATTTGTTCGGGGTTTATTATCAAGATCAATGGGTTATTGTGGATTCACGGTTACCGAACAAATTGATCTTTGAAGCGTTATTGAAAAAGACATTGAAGCCTTTTTCTCAGTATCGAGAGATTCGCCCTGAAGTTACATATCGAAGAAGTAGATTTGATTTTTTTTTAGCAACAGAAGATGAGCGATGCTTTATTGAAGTGAAATCATGTACACTGGCTCACAAGGGTATCGGATT
>JAOZHK010000065.1 GCA_026014905.1 Candidatus Bathyarchaeota archaeon | reverse complement strand
GGTTATGAATTGCTGCCATATTTCACTAATAAAAGATTATAAAACTTATGGGTGGATTTGTTAATGACTAATCCCCCTTGTAATCCGATTGGATGTCCAGTTATCGTTCTATCTCAGATTGATGATTCACCAGAACGCGCGTGCGCGTGGTGAAAAAGCTAGGGTGTTACACGTATAGCTATTTATAATCAACAGAACCTATTCAAGTATGGGATTGATCTTGGCAAATAATGCTCCTGGTCGTCGTAACTATGTTGTTGAGCGCCTACCAGAAAGCGATAGTATTGGCGTAAATGCAGAACTCTGTGTGGGATGTCGAACCTGCGAACTTGTCTGTTCTTTACATCATGAAAAAGCATTTCATCTTGCACTTTCGCGACTTCATGTAACGCGTGACCCATTTTCTGCTTTCTTTCAACCTGAGGTATGTCGTCAGTGCCTTGCTCCTGAATGTTACATTGTTTGTCCCGTCGAGGGTGCGATGTACATCGATAAGCAAACGGGGGCACGAGTTATCGCGACAGATAAGTGTATTGGGTGTGGTGCCTGTGCGAGAGCATGTCCCTGGAATCAGAAGGAATTCATTATTCGACTCAACAAGGAACGGGGAGTCTATGTGAAATGTGATCTCTGTGATGGCGACCCACAATGTGTCGCGTTCTGCCCTGTTACCGCATTAACCTATATTTCCACTCAGAGGAAGCAAGGATGACATCCGTATATGGTTGGGCAGGTCAGATCCTGCGTGCGGATCTCACTAACTTTCAATTTACTGATGAGGATACCATGCAGTTCGCTAAACACGTTTTAGGGGGTCGAGGAATAGCTGCGCAGATTGCATGGAATGAGTTATCACCAGAAATTGGGGCTTTTGATCCTGAAAACCGTCTTATTATCATGACAGGTCCTCTCACCGGAACTGCAACTCCAGGGTCTGGCCGCGTGATGTTTGGGGGGATCGCTCCTCAGGTCTACCCGACACCTCGATATACACGGAGCTCGATGGGTGGTCATTGGGGTGCTATGTTAAAGTATGGAGGGTATGATGGCATTATCTTAATGGGACGAGCAGAACACCCGATCTATCTCTGGATTCATGATTCCGTGGTTGAAGTTCGAGATGCGTCCCGACTTTGGGGTGTTGACACGTATAGCGCTCAGCAACTCTTATTGCAGGAACATGGCGCAGACGCTGTAGCGATCACGATCGGACCCGCAGGTGAACACCTGTCACGGATCGCTATTATCGCAAATGAAACAGAGAACGCCGCTGGGCAGGGTGGTTTTGGTGCTGTTATGGGTTCAAAAAACCTTAAGGCTATTGTAGTGCACGGGACTCTGCCTCTGAATATTGCAGATCCCCATCGATTTCTCGAAGTCTATTCAGCAACACAGCGATTCATCTCTCAGAAGGGCGCGAAAGTGGATCTTTGTGGGGCCCGTGTTGAATCCCTCGTGAAGCCACAACTGGATCTCTATCTCGGTAAATATCCCCAAAAGCTAGTAGGCTGTGCAGGCTGCCCCGTGGCTTGTGCTCCAGGCTTGTCACGAATCTTAGTAAATGTGCCCGGGAAAGTGTATCCTACTCTCAACACCTCGGTGAAGACCTGTGTTGAATCTCGGTGGATTGGGGGTACGGGTGATCATTATAAAAGTCGGAAAGGTTGGGGGATTCCACACCCCGACTATCAGCAAGAATATTTAGCGCTTCCTCAAGATTTACCCGTGTTAGATTTTGAAGCTGGGTTTGAATGCGCGGTGATGGGCAATAAATTTGGGCTTAATATGTGGGAGATCACTCTTGGTCTGATACCTTGGCTGCACCTCTGCCACCAAGCAGGGCTTCTCACAGACATAGATGTGGGTATGCCCATTAAGCTAGATGACGGGGCATTTTGGTGTGAGCTTCTGCGAAAAATCGCGCATCGTGACGGGATTGGTGACGCTTTAGCGGAAGGAATGCCTCGAGCTGCACAGATTCTAGAGATAGGCCGTGAATACTTGACACATATCGCTCATGGATTCGTTGAACATATTGTAGGACGAGGAATTCAGACCACTTTACCCTTTCCCTACTGGATTACAAGTGCGTTAATCTGGGCAACGGAGTCACGTGATCCAGTGAGCGAACTCCATTCCTCCACGCGGATTAGCACAAGCCGCGGGTTGACCGAGCAGCAAGCCCGTGCACTTTCTCAACAAATCTATGGAACCGAAAAAACCATTGATCCCACGTATGAGCATAAAGCTCCACGTGCCATTTGGCACCAAAATCGAGGGTGTGCAAAGGATAGTCTCGTGCTCTGTGATGCGGTCTACCCCATTGTCTCAAGTGAAATGACCACGGATCGATCCGGCTATACCGGTGCAGAAAGTGAGTTTTTTTCGGCCATTACTGGGATCGAGCTATCTGAACACGATTTGGACCAGATTGGCGAACGAATCTTCAATCTCGAACGTGCGATTATGGTACGTGAAGGCCGATCGAAAGAATACGATCTCAACAGCGGTGTGGTAACGTATCTACAGATGCGCCCCGATACCGATGGTGTCCACCTAGACAAATCCCTATTTGTACAGTCACTGGACGAATTCTATCACTTACGTGGTTGGGATATCGCGACTGGATGGCCAACCCAGTCTACGTTAACGAGGTTAAATCTCGCGTCTGTTGCACACGAACTACATAAACTCAAGCGTCTCCCCCGTTAGGCGGGCAACTATCGAAGCTCGCATACTAAGGATTAATGCATTTCTCTTTGAATATTAATTAAGGTACTGTACCCTATTATTATTGGAATGTGACCGATATGACCCGGGAAAAAGCACGAGAATTACCCTCATCACGTCCTAATGATTCTGCGCGGACTGGCGGAGAATGGTTTCTAAAAATTTTACAAGCCCTCGACGTCCCATATCTATTTGGTACTACTGGAGGAGGGATGCCCGATATTCAAGACGCCATGACAGAAATCAGGCCGCCAATATGGATTCAAAGTCTTCACGAATTTCCAACCGTAGTAGCAGCCATGGGATATGCTCTCGCGAGCGACCAACCCGCGGTTTGTTTGATCGATCGGATTGTAGGGACAGCAAACGGACTCGGCGCCCTGTACGCGGCATATGAGAATTTTGCGCCCATTATATTATTCACCTCTCAAAATCTCCCCGCATTAGCCTCAGGAAAGATGCCTGATGGCTCACCCCGTCGATTTGGCGTTCATTACCATAGTTGGCAGAGTCTCCTAACAACACCGTGGACAAAATGGCGATATGAACTCTCACATCTCGAAATGTTGCCCGCCAGTCTCTGTAAAGCGATGATGCTGGCGAACAACGAACCCACAGGACCTACGCACATGACGTTACGACAAGATCTAATGGCATCCCGAATAACCACATCACCCATGCCCTATACCAAAAAAGGGATCCAACGAATACAGGTTGGAGCCGATACTAAGAGCATAAATCAAGCAAGCAAGCTCCTAGTTGAAGCAGAAAAGCCCGTACTCTGGGCAACGAACATGGGCCGACACATCTCTGCCGTACCATTACTGGTTAAATTAGCCGAGACATTAGGTGCACCCGTGTTGGACGGTCGAAATTTTATGAACTTTCCGATGCACCATCCCCTGTTCCTCGGTTTTCATACATATCGAAGAACACAGGCGCTCATTGAAAACGCAGATCTCTTCGTCAATATCGAAAATTATTATGAACCACCCATCACACCTTCATCATCATGTCAAATTCTTGATATTATGGCGGATCCCACAATGGCTCAGGGGGGTTCAGGTGGCGATTATGGTGGAACATACTTCGAAGCCAGCTGTCGACTAATAGGTGACTCCACCACAATCCTGCAACAGTTACTTAAATCTCTAGCATCGAACACCGACCTCTCTCGAGAACACGTCAGTAACCGCCTCCAAGCACATCAAGCAGCTCATAACATGTTGCTCAAACACTGGCAAGACGAAGCACAACAACACTTCGATGACGACCCTGTCTCTCCCCATCGCATAGCACATGAACTGAATCAACTATGGACCACCGACACAGTCTGGGTAAACCAAACGATCACCATGCGACAAGCATTAATACACGGAATATTCCTCAACCAGCCAGGGACATTTTTCACCAATCCATCAGGGCATCTGGGGGTAACTGCCGGTGCTGCATATGGTGTTGCCCTCGCCCGCCCTCGTGAAAAAGTTATTGCCATGATGGGGGACGGCGACTTCATTTTCGGGAATCCTCCAGCTGTTCTATGGACTTGTAGCCATTATCAGATTCCCGTCTTATACTTGATCTTCAATAACCAATGCTGGGGCGTCGAATGGCCATTTCTAGTAGATGCAACCTTAGGTCTTGCTGTTGCACAGAAAAACTATGAACATGTCGATCTTATGGAACCAGTCATTAATTTCACTAAGATTGCAGAGTCCATGAACGTTGCCACTGATGTTATCAAGCATCCTGATGAAGCAAAACACAAACTCCAATGGGGACTGAACACCATCGCTAAAGGTGCACCGGCTCTCATCGAAATCCAAATAGACAAATATACTTCTGGTTCATCGTCTTACCATTACACATTTGAACGCCCGAATACCTAAAGTTAGATGAGGGGGAAGTTGCCCATCCGTGGGAAACGATGAGCGTAGTGGGAAAAGCGTTTCCCCATAATGGGTAACCAGTATAACGGTCTTTTTTAGCGTAATACCCGTTTTTTAGCTTCGTTTCTCGTACATGATTCTGATTTCAATTACACTAGTGTAACAGAAATAAATAGAGGGGGGACAACAATTGGACATATATGCTCTTGAGCTAATGATGATTTAATGGGATTAATCTCTATCCGCACAAAATTGATAATTTGCATTTGATCACTATAAGAAACACAAGTCATAATACACGGCACACTTTAGTTAATGAGATATGCTTGAACTGTTTTGAGCGCAACAAGCATCTCTACTCATTAAAAGTAATAGAAAGGTGAGACTATGGCTAGAAAGATCAGTATTACCGTGGAACCTGAAGGACGGATACTGCAATGTGCTCCAAACAGTTCCTTACTTGAAGCATTTCGTGAGGCAGGCGTTCAGATTCGAGCCGAATGTGGTGGACAAGGCAGCTGCGGGCAATGCAGAGTGCTAATCCAAACAAAAACAAGTATCAATAAACCAACAAACCAAGAACATCGATTACTCACTGACGCAGAAATTCTGAAAGGCGTTAGGCTAGCATGTCAAACAACTGTCAGAAAATCGATCAAAGTCATGTTACCTATCGAAAGCCGAATTAGTCTCCGTCAGATCCAAACAGAAGGGCTACAGATAACACCAGAAATTGACTCAACCATAACAAAACTTCTAGTGCAGACATCGAAACCTACACTTCATGACCTGCGATCAGATAGATCACGACTTCTAGACTCCCTTCGGGTCAGCTATAATCTGAGTAAACTGAATCTAAGTTATGAAGCAGTAAAGAAACTCCCCACTTTTATTCGACGCACTCGTGGAGATCTTACCGCAACACTGTGGAACAATCATCGCGTTATCGATCTAGAAGCGGGAGATACGACAGAAACAGCTTTTGGATATGCTGTCGATATAGGAACCTCGAAAATCGTGGGACAACTAATCTCTCTAACCACGGGACAAATAGTGACCACCCACTCTCTTGAAAATCCCCAAATGATTCACGGAGAAGACGTTATTTCTCGGATTACATATGCGGCGTCCCATGAAAATGGATTAAATGAGTTACGTGACCTAGTAATTGATGGTATCAACTCATTACTCTCGGTTGCTTGCCAAGAAGCTGACATCCAGAGCTCCCACATTTATGAGATGACATGGGTTGGTAATTCAGCAATGCATCATATTCTCCTAAACATTCCACCGCTAACATTAGCAGTTGCCCCCTACACTCCGGCAATCAAGAAGCCATTAGATCTATCACCAAAAGAGCTGGGAATCCATATTAATAAAGGAGGCAATGTGCATAGCCCTCCACTCATTGCAGGTTTTGTTGGATCAGATAATGTCGCAGATATTCTTTCCACACAATTTAATGAATTACAAGAACTTAGCCTACTCATCGACATCGGTACAAATACCGAAGTCAATCTAGGAAACCGAGAAGGAATCATATGTTGCTCCTGTGCCTCAGGCCCTGCATTTGAAGGAGCCCATATTCGTGATGGCATGAAAGCCGTTGCTGGAGCCATCGAGCGCGTAACCATTGATCCTTCCACCTTCGAAGTCCACTCCAAAGTCATAGGTAATCAACCTCCCGTTGGCCTCTGTGGCTCCGCAATGATCGACGTTCTCGCTGAACTCGTAAAAAATAAAATAGTTGATCACACCGGGCGTATCAGTCCTCAACATTCGCAAGACCGAATCCGACGAAGGAATGAATCCCTTGAATTCGTTATTGCATGGAATCGCGAGACAGCGAAAAATGGAGATATCGTGATCACTCAAGGCGATATCCGTGAGTTACAACTAGCGAAAGCTGCCATTTATACAGGGTGCACAATGTTACTGCGTCATCGAAAAATATCCTCTAACGACATTCAAAGAGTATATTTAGCAGGAGCATTCGGAAACTACATTCAACCAGAGAATGCAATCCGAATCGGATTACTCCCTGATATTAATCCGAAGAAAGTCACATTAGTTGGAAATGCTGCACTCTCAGGTGCTCGAATAACATTACTCTCTCAAAAAGGTCGAAACAAGGCACAGCAAATAGCTGAGCAAGCGTCATATATTGAATTAGGAGCAGAACCAGCATTTAATAAAGCTCTCATTGCCGCAACATATCTTCCACATCAAGATCACTCACTATTTCCCTCCATCGCCTCTTAAGCATTGACTACAAACATATAAAGCAAAAAACAGTAATGCAAATAATGCATGATACTTTGATGCTTAATGAAGAATAAATAGGAGAAGAGAAATCTGAAAAAGTTGCCATTATCTCAGTTTCATCGCAGTTTAGGTCGAATTACCGATTTTGCAGGATTCGAATTACCATTATGGTATGAAGGCATTGTCCCCGAACATATGGCTGTCCGGACAAACGTCGGAGTATTTGACGTCTCCCATATGGGACGGATCCGGATTCGCGGAGATCAGGCTGCTGAGTTTCTTGATTACGTCACAACCCGACAACCTTCACTACTACAACCATTACAGGGACATTACACTGTGATGTGTAATCAGCAAGGCGGTGTCATCGACGATCTCATTGTCTACAATCTTGGCAATCATTTTCTTATGGTCTACAACGCTGCTAATCGACAAAAAAACTATCAATGGCTAATGTCCCACGCGGACGCCTTTAACGTGCAGTTAGAGGATGTTTCTGATGAAAGCGTTATGTACGCGCTTCAAGGACCTCTCGCGACACGGCTCATGCAGAAAATTACTCCTGAAGATATTTCACAGATTAAACGATTCTGGGTGAACCTGGTCACCATTTCTGGTACCCAAGTTTTGTTGATGAGGAGTGGATACACCGGGGAGAATGGGTTTGAACTCATTTTATCGGACGTTAGTTTAGAGAAACCCGCTGAAGCGATCCGACTGTGGCAAACTATTTTACAGGAAGGCAAGGATGCGGGAATAAAACCTTGTGGATTAGGATCGCGAGATAGCCTCCGATTAGAAGCCGGTCTTTGTTTATATGGGAACGATCTCACGGAGAAGATCACTCCCTTCGAAGCGGGATTACCGTTTGTCGTTAAACTGGAGAAAAAGAAGTTTATTGGAAAAACTGCTCTCACACAACAACATCAAGAGGGATTATCACAAATACGAGTCGGTATTAAAATGGTGGAACCAGGCATCCCTCGACCGGAACATCGACTGTATCAAAACGATATCGAAGAAGGTTATATAACAAGTGGCGGTTTTTCACCGATATTAAAACAAGGTATTGCTATGGGGTATCTGCCACCCAGACTCAGTAAGATAGGTACACAACTCATGATTAACATTCGAAATAAAATGAGTAAAGCGCAGATTACAAACTTGCCTTTTTATGATACGGCGATTTATGGTGCACGAAGAAAGCTTGTGCAGTTAACCTCGTGAACGTGTGTGAGCGTGCATTACCTGATATTAACATATTTATAGGCTGCAGTTGCATCGTCGAAACAGTAATGGACCTGCTGATATTCTTTTCGAAAGGCGATCACATCGTTGGCAATCTTGGTTGCATCTTCTTTATCGACAACAACCCGTTTGATAAAGTCAGCAATTACTTCCATTTCAGACTCTTGCATGCCCAACCTGGTGACCTCGGGGGTACCTAATCGAATACCCCCGGGATGAGTGTAATGGCGTCCCATCTTAATGTCCCATGGAAGCAGATTTCGATTCGCGATGATATTGGCTTTCTCTAAATCCGCTTCAATTTTACCACCGTCACCGTACTCCCAAATATCAACCCAGACTACGTGGCTTTCACTGAATCCTCGATGTTCTCCTAATACTTTCATGTCTCGTTCGAAAAGCGCTTGCCCTAGAGCCTTCGAATTTTTTATGATCTGTTGGGAGTAATCTTCACCAAACTCTTTCATCTCGGCTAAAGCGACAGCGACTCCAGCAACATTATGAAGATGATGATTGCTGACAACTCCAGGAAACGTGGCTCGTTTAATTTGATCCGCATATTTATTCCATGATAGGATCATGCCATGTTGAGGACCTGGAAATGTTTTATGTGTGCTCAGCGTCATGGAGTCTACGCCCTCCCGAATGGGGTCTTGAAACGTGTTTCCAGCAATTAAGCCAGACACATGAGCAGCATCATAGTTGATCTTGACGTCCATTTCATGTAATATGGCCTCGAGCTCGCCGACAGGTTGTGGAAATGGGAGGACACTACCGCCAAACATGGCTAATGTAGGGATGTTATTATCGCGCTCTAGTTCCCGAAGTTTAGCTTTGGTCTGATCAACATCAATTGTAAAGTTATCATAGTCGTAGGGAAAATAGTCAACCCGAAGTCCACGGACTGCTCCTGCAGTTCCACCAAACCGTTCTTTCCCCATGCTAATATGACCTCCACAGGGAATAGAGAGTGCCAGCATTAAGTCGCCTGGCTGGGCAAATGTGGAATAAATTGCCAAGTTGGCTACTACTCCGGAAATGGGGCGAACATCAACGAATTCAGCGCCAAATACTTGTTTGGCTAGATCAATACAAATCAATTCAACGTCGTCAATATATGAACACCCGGCATAAACACGTTCTCCCGGCCAGCCTTCAGCGTATCGATTACTGAAATCTGTGACTATTGCTTCGCGAACAGCAGGACTAGGAACATTTTCGCTTGCAATTAGTGGAATTGCTTCTTGAAATAAGGTATGATGCTGTTGTAGCAGACGAAAAATGGTTTGATATTGAGTTTGGGCCTCAGTCAATGAACGATTCTCCTTACTCTTTCAATCAAGAGGAGATATACGGGTTATAAATTGTTTGCTCTGGATTCATCAATGTTTAGAATATCACGGATTGTGGTTTTTGTGATCGTTCCACCAAGGATAGCGGAGGTAATCGTGAATGCAAGTTGTTCGACTAATGTAAGAGGAATAGCCGAGATGAAGATGAGGGGAGACAGATTCCATAAAAAGAGAAGGAGGGTATTGCCAAGTAAATGTCGGCTGATGTTCCCACAATATGCAGCGATGGAAACACCAAGAGCCACCTTGTTTAAGTATGGAGAGAGTATGTACGAGTGAATCTTGGAGCGGAGTAATACGATAAGAAAGGCTCCAAAAATATGAAAGCTTAGGATCGGCCATGCTTCCCGACCACTTGGGAGCAGGAGCCATATCCCAATGAGAAGACTGAGAAATGCGAATGCTATCTTCCATCGATTATGAGCCAGTAATCCTGATTGTAGAGCTGAGATACCGGATCGGAAGGGAGTGAAAATGCCAAAAGTCCAG
>JAOZHK010000027.1 GCA_026014905.1 Candidatus Bathyarchaeota archaeon | reverse complement strand
TCATCGACGGGGAAAGGAGATTCCATTGAAACAGCAAACTGATGAAGCTTTAAAATGGGCTCCTACCGTCGAAAAAGTCATCGTGCATCGCCGAACTGGTTCAGAGATTCCATGGAATGGAGAACAAGATTGTTGGGCGCATGATTTAACTGCTGATCAATCCTCTCACTGTAACACGATGAGACTAGATGCGAATGACATTCTCTACATCTTATACACATCAGGGACGACTGGACGTCCTAAGGGAGTTTTGCACGCACATGGAGGCTATGCAGTTGGCACCGCAACTACTCTTAATTGGGTTTTTGACCTGAAAGATGACGACGTCTGGTGGTGTGCAGCAGATATTGGTTGGGTTACTGGACATAGCTATATAGTATATGCCCCACTGATTTTAGGAGTAACATCGGTTATGTATGAGGGAGCACCTGACTATCCTAAGCCTGATCGGTGGTGGTCCATAATTGAAGACCATGGAGTGACGGTATTATATACCTCGCCCACCTCGATTCGTATGCATATGCGTTATGGTGAACGATGGACACAAATGCATGATTTATCAACGCTTCGTCATTTAGGTAGTGTGGGTGAGCCGATAAATCCTGAAGCATGGATGTGGTACTATAAGCACATTGGTGCAGAACGGTGTCAAATCATGGATACTTGGTGGCAGACCGAGACGGGGGCTTTTGTCATCTCACCGCTTCCAATCACTCATCTTAAGCCCGGGGCAGCAACCAGACCTCTTCCCGGCTATTCCGCGCAAGTGTTTAATGCAAAAGGTGAGTCAATTTCTAATTCAGGAGGTGAATTAGTGCTCGTGACACCTTGGCCAAGTATGCTTCGTGGTTTATTTAAAGCACCTGAACGGTATCAACAATATTACTGGAGTCGCTTTCCCGATGTTTATCTAGCTGGCGATATTGCGCGGTTAGATCAAGATGGATATTTCTGGATACAAGGACGTGCAGATGATGTTCTCAAAATCTCGGGTCATCGTATCAGTAACTCAGAAATAGAGTCCGCTGTCGTTAGCCATCGAGCCGTAGCGGAAGCAGTTGCTATCGGGAAAACCCATCCAATAAAAGGTGAATCGATCAGTGTATACGTGGTTTTAAAAGAGGGCGTGCGCCCGAGTGACAAGCTTCGAATTGAGTTGCGCGAGCATGTTGCGCAGGAAATCGGGAAGATCGCGCGCCCAGATGAAGTTTGGTTTGTCCGCGATGTGCCCAAGACCCGAAGTGGAAAAATCATGCGTCGAGTTGTTCGTGCGAAAGCCTTGGGAGAACCAGTAGGCGACATCTCAACACTGCGGAACCCTGAAGCTGTAGAAGAATTAGGAAAAGCCGTATAAGTGTAATGAACTTCTCTCTTCATTGTATTAATTATGACTCTTCATAGATATGTTCCTGAAAAATATTATACCGCTTTGGGTTCCTTTGAACCTGTGCTCAGAATAAAAAAAGGAGATACCGTGATCACGACCACCGTAGATAATGCGGGTTACGATGCATCGGATCAACAAGTGACACAACGAGGCAATCCACAAACCGGCCCTTTTTATGTTGAACCCGCTGAACCTGGCGACACATTAATCATTCAATTCGATCGACTCTGGCCCAATAGACGGATTGGACGCAGTTCGAAAGTTATCGCTTATAATACTATTGATCCTGACTTCGTTCCTAAAATGCCATCAAGGTATCCCCGGACCTATGTGGAATGGGAACTCGACATGCAGACAGGATCTGCCACTTTACTTCAAGCTGATGGTTCGCAGGGTACCATAGAGCTTCCTCTCTCTCCAATGATGGGATGTTTCGGAGTGGCTCCTGACCGTGGACAAATTATTTCCTCCAGCACCTCAGCTGCCCACGGAGGGAATATGGATTACAACGGCTTCATAACAGGAGTTACAGTTTATCTGCCTGTATTCTCTCCAGGAGGACTTCTCTTCATGGGGGATGGCCATGCCCTCCAAGGCGATGGGGAGATTTTAGGAACCGGTATTGAGGTCTCCTTTGATGTTCAGTTCACAGTTGATGTACTGAAAAATAAAACGATCAATTGGCCACGGGGAGAAAGCGCTGACTACATTTTCACTGTTGGAAATACGCGGCCATTAGATCAGGCACTTCAACACGCGACAACTGAAATGATTCGGTGGCTACATGAAGACTACACTTTAGATACTAACGAGATTCACCAATTGATGGGTCAATGTATTAAATATGATGTTGGGAATGTCTATGATCCAGCATTCACAATGGTGTGTAAGCTAAACAAGTCATTTCTAACGGGTTTTGGGCTACAGAGCTAGCTATTTTTTGCGTGCGCTTATGTTTTTTGCTCAGTGTAGTGTCTGTAAATGCTTAAATGAGTTCTCTTCTAAGACTAACCTGAAGGACAATGAATGAATCCCCTACTAATTCCAGCGAATTAAAAATCTTTGTTTCGGTTGATATGGAAGGTATATCCGGTATTGTACATCCAAGTCAAACAGGATCCGATCCGACAGAGTATGAACTAGGAAGAACCCTGATGGCTAAGGATGTGAATGCAGCAATTGAGGGCATGTTAGCTGCAGAAGTGTCAGAAATTGTGGTTTCAGATGGGCATGGTCATAAACGAAATATCCGTGCTGAAGACCTCCATGAAAGCGCCGTTCTCGTTCGAGGATCGCCCAAACCCCTCGCTCAGATGGAAGGCATTAATAGTGCATTTGATGCCGTAATCTTAATCGGGTATCACGCTAAACGAGGCACTAAATATGGGATAATTGATCACACTATCTCCAGTCGAGTCGTAGATAGTGTCCTCGTGAATGGAGTCGAGATGGGTGAGATGGGATTGAATGCAGGGATCGCGGGATACTATGGTATCCCATTGATCTTTGTATCTGGAGACCTCGCAGTCACTCGGGAAGTTGAAGCACTTCTTCCCCAGACAATTACAGTTGCAGTGAAAGAAGCAGTTTCTCGCACCGCTGCGAAATGTCTTCACCCCAACAAGGCACGCCTACTTATCAAACAGGGAGTTCTGACAGCGATAAAGCGTCGGGATCGCATTCAGCCATACATTATCAACCCCCCAATTGTCCTTATTGCAAGATTCATTGACTCTTTAATGGCGGATGTCGCGGAAAACATGCCATGTGTTGAACGTCTTGATGGAAAAACTATCAGAATACAACAAGATGATTACCTCCATGCTGTCCGAGCTTTACGTGCATCAATAATGATAGCTAGTACGGTCACAAGCTAACTAGTCAATGAATACTAATTTACGATTTCAGTCAATTCAGGTAGAAGTCAAATGAGTACTAAAAATGATAAACAAATCAAACTGGTACTATCCCATAAAGCAAAAATTCTGACATCAACAAATAAACTTCTGAAAATCTTGGATGATGCGCAAGAATCATATCGTTTTACGAAGAAACAACGACTAGCTATTAGACAACTCCTCAATCATGTAGTATCAGAATTGTCAACAATCGTAGGTTTCTGTGACCCCAAAGAACAGGATCGTGTGAACCGAATTATCGAAGGGATAGCCAAATTGAATGTGCACCTCAATTGGGAATTAGCGCCTCTAATAACTTATTTTTGCACCATAATTAACAGTATAACCCTTGATTTTAACAAGACACCATTGAGGTTTGGACGTGAATTCAGCAGCAAACTAAGAGAACTGGAAACTCGGTTTCAGGCTATCTTTACCGGAATACAACCGGATTAGCCAGCTCCTCACTCTGATAACGTAAGGAGATAGACTGTTGGGGCCCATTCTCCGGTAGCACCTTTTCCACATACACGGCATCCGCGGCGGGTTCCTTTCACCCATATTTTATTCTCTGAATCGACGTAGACTACTTTCCCCTCATGACCGCATTCTAGCTTAAATTTTTCACCTATTTTCATCTTTATCACAGCAAATTACGTGCTTTTGATGTTATCACAAGGCGACGTCCGGACTTACCGGTTCCCTTTAATTGTAAAATGCCTAATCGACGAAGTACTCGTCGGTCCCCTTTCGTGAAAATCGATTTCGCCATTCCCCCCCGAATGAGTTGGTGCAATTCCTCACGATAAAACGTGACCATATTTCTAAATGAAGCCTCTTCAAAGTATTGTAATTCATCAGAAGAGAAAGCATTCCCATATTTGTATGTCATCGAAATCCGCCTATTCTGGTCTCACAAGGGAATACTTCCTTCCTTTTAAAAATTTCTCAATCCTGCATATACTAATACGCATAATGATTCAGCAGTATTAGGTCTTGTAACTATGCCAAGTATTATGGCTCGCTTTGTTTACGTTGTGGTAAAGGTGTGATTTTAAAGATAATAGTAGCGCTTTTTACTGGGAGCTGGCGCTTCCCACTTGGATCGTGGCAGCGTAGGTATCCACTGGAAGGATCGTCAGATAGAGCTATTCCTAGTTCCCTTGGAGAAATCCCACGAAGTAACGCACGGTAAAATGGAATGTGGTCCGCAAGCGCCGCCATACAGAGCATACCCGATTGAGTCTGAATATTCTCTTTTCGAAGCGCAACATGTTCGATGAAGAAAGTGTCACCTACTTCGTAGTATGGACATCCTTTCCCTCGAGTGTCTTGTCCATCTTTCCAAGCTTCTATAACGTCGACACGTAAAACTTCGTATGGCCGGTAAGGTCGGGAAGTTTTCAAGGATCCGCCACTCCTTCCACTTTCAGTCGAAACAGTACAGGGCCTTTTGTCGAAAATGGAGTGCCTGGCATCGGACAAGACGTATAATGAACCCCTCGCTCCGGAGGTATCGCAGGATCAGCGTGACTATGTAAAACCCCCCCTTCAGCACTACTTGGATCGATTCCACCTGCCGCAGAAATTATATGGGTCATTAGAGGACTCATTGCACGAAGACAAACGGCGTCGGATTCCTCAAGTACTAACTTGGGTTCTTCAATTACCATTATATCTCCAATTTTATAGACTGGACATTTTCCCTCAATGTCTACCACCTCAATAATCACTCGGTGTTTTGGCCATGTTATGTTTCCCAAATTGCATCATTCAGTTGCTATTATTTCCCCGAATAAAAGAGTTATTCACATTCTTCACAGAGATCATTGTAATTGATAAGGGTGAAGAAAACGAAAAATACGAGTATCCAGACATAGCATATGGCCACAACTTACAATACGCATTGTGCAGATATTGACTTATGATCTCATAGGTGGTTGAAAGGTGAATTCAAATGACATTTCGAAGCTTGTCGCTAATACCGCTGACTGCATTCGACAATTAAAGAATAAAGGTGTAGTCCAAAGCACCGAGAATATTCCTTTAGCATATGCAAGATGGTTCTGCGCACAACGCTTACCTATCGAGCTTGTAGCATCATCCCAGCAGACAGGTTATGACGCTCACTCTAAATTTGGTGATCGTATCCAAATCATCATGAAACTAAGTTCTGACACGAACTTTGAAGCAACATTCAGTACGATGTGTCTCAACTGTATTGACTATCTTCTTCTAGTCTTCATGGAGGAGGAAACCTGGCAAATAAAATCCATCTATCAAATTCCTCGGGATACTCTTCTTCAATTTGCACATAATGATCGAGCAACTATTCAATGGTGCGGAGAGTTACGATCGCTGAGTGTACAAGTTTACCCAATTGATGAAAACACGCTCCTTCTTTAATACTCATGTTTCTTCCTGAGAATAGTTCAATTCGTAAAATGCTGACAATATGATATTCTACTTATCAAGCTCGCTTCCACGTGCTAAATCTGTTTGAGTAAAACAGGTTATAATTGTTATTCTACATTTTTCGAGGCGACATGGAATCCATAAAGAGTTAATTGGTTAGTATCAACATAGTGCTGTAACTCTTCTTGATTAACACGTTTCTGGATGTAAATCGCACGAAGATCTCTCACATTAGTGCTGCGAATTTCTCCGTGTATGGCATCATCGAGTTGCGTCAATGCACCATAAGAGTCATGATTATCCAAGATTTGAAATACATTAACGCCAATGTCGCTGAGTCGATTAACCGTATCTCCATCAACAATTCCTCCAGCAACTGGAGATGGTCCATCAGCTCCATCAGAATCAACAGATGCAATCACAATGTTTTGGCTTCCTGCAATCATGGGTGCGGTGCTTAAGACGAATTCTTGGTTGCGGCCACCGATGCCCGTCGCGGTGCCAACCGTCACCAGCAACTCGCCACCGAAAAGTAGGACACATGGAGGTTGAAAAGGACGCCCGTAAAACTCGCTTTCTCGTGCAATGTGTGCTACCACGCCAGCAACTGGCCACACTTCAAGATTATTCATGCTTGAGGAAATAATATGTGCTGGTATCCCCAACTCGATTGCTTTCTGTTGAGCAGCATCAAGCATGTATTCCGAACCCATCACACGAAAATGATAATGAGGTTTTCCTAATACTTCATTGGGACGTAGCATTTCATAGCGCGGATCCGCTTTCTCCAGTTGTTTTCGAACAGCGGATGAAACCGTGTCCCATATTTCATAGCGTTTTAGGACTTTAATAGCATAGTCATATGACCAATCCGCGGGGCGCGCACGATGCTCCGGGCTCTTACGATTAGCAGCAATGGTTAAGCCATCATGGTTTTCCGATGTGTGGAAAGCAATCATAGTCGCATCTCCGATATATCGTTCATGTCTTCCCCTGAGGTCACATAATAACCATCGGACTGCGTTGGCATCTGACATAGATGCTCCTCGCTCAAAATAGAGTTGTCGATAGACATCTTGGACATCATTGAGACTGACTCCATCAGCAGGTAATGCCATCAATGCTGTTCCTCCGCCTGACTCTGTTAAGAATACAAGATCTCCTTTAGTTGCTTTTTTCTCGAGTTCACGCATCCGCTTTGCCCCTTCAACACTATCGGAATCTGGGATAGGATGTCCAGCAAAAGTCACGTGAATCCGGTTACACAGCAAAGGTTCTCCTTTTCGAGCGTTGACTTGTCCATCAGTAATATATGGCTCCAAAACATCTTCAATGGCTTTGGCCATACTCTGAGCTGCTTTTCCTCCACCAACAACATAGATATTCTGCATTTGGTTAAGGTCAATAATGAGTGGTTCATATCGTACAGGATGCCCGCGAGGCTGTTCTATCGGAAATCCACTTCGACCTACTATAAGGTGTCCATCCGATTGAAGGTTAAGGAGACTTTTCGTGTTATAATAAGGGTTTGCAGCTTGTAATCCCGCTTCCAGTATATCCACAACAATTACCCGTCCCGGTATGTTGCCGTGGGAAATTAACGCGTCGCGATTTTGAATTACCATTTTCTCGCCACAAAGTTGTTGCAGTCAATATCTATTTTGCCATTACATACTGATCCTAGAATGTATATCATGTTATTGGGAGTTGTTACAAACGCGCGCGCGTACCCCGTATCCCCTCGTAGGTTTCGACAGTAACATGGAGCCCGACGTAGCCGCGTGTTGTATTAATCTCTCTTGCATGAATGGATTTGATTGTAGAGCTCATGACTATCATAATGTATTTGAGAGATTATTAATAGTCTATCTTAAATCGGCGAACATTCCCACTATTGGACGAATCCCTGAGGAATACGCGATGCGAATACAGAATCTGGACGCTTTACTCGGTCAAGGAAATCGTCAAGGGCGAGCCCATGCACTTGAGATCCTTGATGCTGGCTTAGATGCTGCCGATCCATTAGAGAATACACGAAATATGCTTCGGTTAGAGCGAGAATGTCTTCTAGTTGGAAAGCCAGAATTTGAACCGGTTAATTCTCCAACAACTGGTGTCGAGATCTATGACCTCTCCAAGATTGGGAATATCTATATTTTGGGTGCTGGGAAGGGAATTCAACGCGTCGCGAAAGCCATCGAAAATCTTCTTGGTAATCGACTTACTGGAGGGCATGTCATTGATAAGAAAGGACATCCCATCATTTTACAGCGTATCGGTGTGACATTGGGCAGTCATCCAGTACCTGACCAAGATTGTATTCATGGTTGTGAGCGAATCCTCGATTTTACTAAAGATTTTAGAGCAGATGATCTGGTATTTCTCTTGGTTGCTAATGGCGTGTCATCTCTGTTAACTTTACCCGTTCCAAGTATTAGTATCGAGGATGTACAGAAGACGACTTATCTGATGCAGATCGAGCGAGGAGCTCCGACAGGGGACCTTAATCCTATTCGCAACCATCTCGATTTAATGAAAGGTGGGCGTATTTCTCAACATGTTCATCCAGCTAAAATGGTGCATATCCTTGCGTGGCATCCGAGCGACTATCATCAACTAATGTATCGAAATCTCTGGTTGCATACTCTTCCTGATTGTACCACATATCAAATAGCAATCAACAATCTCAGAAAATGGAATGCTTGGAATGATGTTCCCTTCACAGTACGGCGACATCTTGAAACTGCTGACCCACGATATGAAACTATTAAAGCCCATGAATTTTCTAAAATGTCTTTCCGAATTTTTGGCGTTATGCCTCAGCACCTTGATATGATCTCTGCCTCCGCTCAGAAAGCTCAAGAGCTTGGGTATACCCCTCTTGTTCTCACCCGTGAGTTACAAGCTGAAGCTAGTCAAGCGGGGCGGACAGTGGCTCATATTGCGAAATCAATTGAGCAACATGGAGATCCAGTTTCACCTCCTTGCGTTCTTTTAACTGGTGGCGAGTTGCTGGTGACGGTTGGCACCGCGACGGGCATCGGTGGCCGCAACCAAGAATTCGTCTTAGGCGCAGCTCAGACGATCGCAAATACTCAGAACATCGTGATCGCCGCTGCCGATACTGATGGAACTGATGGTCCTGGCTCACAGTTTCAGCATACCTCGGGTTTTCCCTGTCTTGCTGGGGGTATCGTAGATGGTGGAACTCTACAGCAAGCTAAAGATGTGAATATTAATTTTCAAGAAGAATTACGAAACCATAATTCATCACAGGTCTTATTGAAACTCAACAGCGGCATTGTGATTTCAAAAGGCATCAGCATGAACGATCTCAGTGTTTCCCTAATTCGAGAAAAAAAACACTAATTGCATTTTGCTACCTGACAATTTACGCGCGCGCGTATTAGCTGGTTTTGATTCACATTTACATAAGAAATAAATGGGAATGGTTGGAATAGCTAGCTAGCTTATTGAGGAAGAAACGATTATGGGTTCAAAGATTCAATCTATTATCGGACGTCAAATTTTTTCTGAACGTGGTCATCCAGGGATCGAGACAACTGTTATCGCCGAGGATGGGGTTACAGGCGTTGCTACAGCAACCGCTGGCATTTCGGTAGGTCAACACGAAGTACAGTTTGTCTATGATGGAGGATCACGATGGCGTGGACGCGGCGTTCAAAAGGCAGCGTCCCACGTCAACGATATCCTAGCCCCAAAATTACGTGGCATGGATGTGACGCAGCAACACACCATTGATCACTTCATGCTCTCCTTGGATGGAACACCCAATAAATCAAAACTTGGAGGAAACGCACTCGCAAGCGTCTCTGCCGCCGTCTTAAAAGCTGCTGCAGCGAGTTTAGAAATACCACTTTATCAACATGTTGGAGGTATTTCTGCAAATACGTTGCCAGCGCCTGCCGTTGGATCCTTAGTGGGCAGCACACGTTTCGGTGGCGATTCGAAGCGCTCAGGAGGTAAACCCAGTTACTCTTTTGTCTGCTATGGCTTTCCCTCATTCTCTGAAGCATCATATGCTTGTTGGAATATATCCGAAACCTTCCTAAGATTGATGGCTGAACGCTTTAACCTTAAACAACATCAAAGTCGTTTTCGATTCATCCATGTTCCAGAAGGCGTGGTAACTCATGATCAAGAAATTTGGGATACCATGACTGATGCCATTGACGAGGCAGGATATAAAAATCAAATAGGAATTCAAGTCGATGTCGCAGCAGGGACATATTATGATATTGAAAAACAAAAATTTCTCGGTCTATTTTCACATGAAGAAAAATCCAAAGAAGATTTAATTGAGCTCTACAAAGAAATGACTGCAAACTACCCCTTTGTTATCCTCGAGGATCCACTTGATGAAGTTGACTATGAAGGTCACGCGGTTTTAACCAAAGAACTCAGTGTCGAAGTTGTGGGTGATGATCTGTTTACGACGAATCCAAAACGGCTCCAGCAAGGAATCGATGTGGGTGCATGTAACGCAATTCTTCTGAAAGTGAATCAAATTGGAACAATTAGTGAAGCCTTCGATGTTGTTCAACTTGCATACAAACATGGTTATGGAGTTATGCCTTGTAGTAGTCGTGGTGAAGGTCCAGCAATCGCAGATTATGCTGTCGGATTAAATACAGGCCACATTAGAGAAAGTGGGCTTGGTCCGTCGGGCAATCGGTTCCTACAAATAGAATTAGAACTTGGAGCCAGAGCAAAATTTGCTGGAAAAGCTGGGTTAAAGCCGTAACCTCCTCCTTCCATTTCATATCTTGGTACTGATAAGTTAGCTAACTCGTGATAGTTATTCGTTCATATAGGGTAGAAAGTGTGAAAGAAATTTATTTTATTCGACATGGACAAACGCGAGAAAACGAATTGGGCATCTTAATTGGACAAAGCGATCCACCTTTAAGCCCAAAAGGACGAGAGCAAGTGCAAGCCCTCCAATCAAGTATTCCTGCCCCCGATGTGGTTTTATCAAGTGATTTACGTCGTGCCTCAGAAACAGCGAGTCTCTTATTTCCCTCTCACGAAATCAAATATCTCTCTCAACTACGTGAAAGATGCTTCGGGAGCTTAGAAGGTAAATCTCAAAGGCATATACGAAATCTTCACATTCACCGAATTACAGAATCTGACGAGAATCAATTTGGCATCGAAAGCTCTGCAGCCTTCACCATGAGGATACATCGCGCGCTTCAAATTATCCAGACGATATCTGCACAGAAAATTATCGTTGTGGGTCATGGTGCCTTTTTTCGATCAATGATAGAACATCTCATACCCGACTGTAGCCCATCAATAACGTTAAAAAATGGACAATATCATCACCTTACTTTTGGACCCAGCGGACAAGTCATACATGCTAATCTTAATCAAAGTTGGATCTGATCAACCCTGCTCGTAAACATTTTCTCCCAATTATTTTAAATGGGTATCTCAATGGACTCTCTGGCAATTTGCATAATTCTACTATCTGCTATCTTTCATTCTATCTGGAACTTCCTAGCAAAAATGAGTCGAGATAAATACGTGTTTTCTTGGTGGATGAAACTTTTTGAATTACTTCTCTATCTTCCTTTAAGTTTATACTTGTTTGCTACTGGCGATATTCAAATTGCCGGTTGGATGATAGTTATTCTTTCAGGTATCGTACATTTTGTGTATTGGATGCTCTTAAGTTCCTCCTATACTTATGCCGATTTATCGCTGGTATATCCCATTGCTCGATCGGCGCCTCTATTTGTTGCACTTCTTGCGGTTCTCTTCTTCGATGAGCATTTATCGACTATAGGAATAATTGGTATTTTGAGTGTTATGGGAGGTGTTTATTTATTAACGATTGGCGGTTCTCGTTTTAATTCGTGGTCTATATTTCGAAATAAGGGAGTAATTTTTGCATTTTTAACAGCATTAGCAGTTACTGCTTATTCTCTAATTGATAAACAGGGTGCACAATTCTTTCCACCGACGCTCTATGTATGGCTGGAAAACGCCGTATCGTTGATACCATTAAGCTCGATAATCTTCCATTCCAAGCGTGATAAAATTCTACCAGAGTGGCGTGAGAACAAATGGATCATTCTCATTAGTGGTTTCTTAGGCTTGCTCTCTTACTCCCTCATTATTTTAGTCATGCAAACGTTTCAGGTGAGTTACGTTGTAGCCATTCGACAGGTCAGTGTTGTGTTTGGTGTCATCTTAGGCGGCACGATCTTGCATGAAAAAAATATGAAAAAACGTTTACTCGCGTCAATTATGATTTTTATTGGCCTATTTTTAATCACTACCTCTAGTTAAAGACTTGTGTTGGGTATCGACAAAACTACCTATTCGTTCTTAACGAGCTATGTTATATCATTACGCGCACACCACTAACATCTGACCAAGGTATCAAAATGCTCCATCTTAATGGTGTCATCTTTACATTGGTAACAAAGTTGCCCTCATATTTTCCATATCTGTAAACCTGCTGCATTATAAACATGCGTAAGAATTTAGAGAAAAAGCTATACTATCTTCAACATAAATTATTACTTGAACTAGGTGACTATATTAATGGATAATCACATGTATGTCTCCCTCGCTGGTGAAGACCGTATTCTCCATTTCACTCTAAATAGAACCACAGGACTGCTTTCACAGATCGGAGATTATGCAGTACCGGGACGCCCATCCCCGCTAGCAACAAACCCTTCAAACACAACGCTATACGTAGGATGCCGAGAAACTTGTGAGCTCTCAGCCTACAAGCGGGATACAAATTCAGGTCAATTGACTCTTCAAGGATCAATTTCAGTACCATCTGATCCCTGTTATCTTGCCACAGATCGATCAGGACGCTTCTTACTCTCTGCTTATTATCAAGCAGGACATATAGCCATTCATACTCTGGATTCCAAAGGAATTCCTAGTAATCCACCAGTAGAATGGTTAGCTACAGGACATGGTGCCCATGCAATCCAAACAGATCCCTCGAACCGATTCATCTTTGTTCCTCATATTGCTGGCCCAAAGGGACCTAATATGATTCTTCAATTCTACTTCAACACCGATACAGGACATCTAATGCCAAACACGCTTCCTAAAGTCACTCCACCGCCAGAAACAGGTCCTCGGCATTATTGCTTTCACCCCCAACTTCCTGTTCTCTATTTCTCAAATGAACAGGGATGTAGTGTCACTGCATATCGGCTCAATACAGCAAAAGGACATCTCACTCCCTTCCAAACAATTTCCACCCTTCCCCCGAGCTTCACTGATCAAAACACGTGTGCTCAAATTCACATCTCTCCAGATGGACGTTTCCTCTACGCTCCCAATCGCGGTGCGAACACAATTGCAGGGTTTACAGTCAATCCTAAAAATGGAGGATTAACCAACGTTACTTGGACTGAAACTGAGCCGGTTCCTCGAGCTATTAACATCGATCGGCAAGGCAAATTCCTATTTGCGGCTGGTCTTGAATCAGGAAAATTAGCGTACTATCGAATTAATACTAGCAACGGGCGCCTTTATCCTCATGCCGTATTTAAGATAGGAAAAGAACCAATGTGGATTCTCCCTATCTAGAATAGGGCGTCTTGTGTACGCGCGCGTTTAATCTGTGTGACATGAAAAACAGTCTTACAGTATCTTTGATTACCCAATTGCCAATTCCTCTTTTGGTGAATAGTCTCTCTATTGGATGTTTGCAGTCTCAAGATCAAGACCGATTTGAGCTAATATTTTCGCTGCTTTTCGTGCGTTTTCAAGCAGTAACGAGCTTGGTTGTTGTTTGGAATAATTAAATAACTTCTTCATTGGTGCAAAATACTGATTAAAATCTTTATATGCTAACATCCGATAATCACCAAAATCGCGTGGTGGTGCTCCCTTCAACTCTTTCTTGATCTTATTATCAATTATACCCAATAATGTCTCAACGTCGTTTCGCTTGATTGTTGCCTTTACTGTAGCATCTGACACTTGGACTTGGAATTCGACATGATATGGTGTAGGGTTTCCTGGTGTAATGCAGCGAAGATGCGAGCCAATAAGTGTATTCAGTATTGCGCCTTTCGCGATAGATAGCAATTCTGCGAGGCTTCCCATACCGCCAACTCCAGCACCTGATGTAAATCCATAACCACCAAATCGTATTATGTTACTATGCTGGGCTAAGGCACGATGAATGACATAGGTAGGCCACAGGGGCGCTGGTGCTGCATGTGCTCGTCCCTCCTTAGTAGGTTGCCATGCGGATAATCGACCTGTGCCCGCAACACTCGCATCATATTGAATGACATCACGATAGACAATCCATGCAGTAATGGCTTTCGCTATCGTTTCGATCATCGCGCCTTCTACGCCTCCGCAAAATCCTCCGATAATCGACCAGCACCCGCCATTCACGCGATAGCTGCCGTAGCCTTCGTAGGCGAGTGCGGTGGCAATGTAGTCGGCTTCCACTTTCATGTCTGGCAGAATGGATAATAATAATCCGTCTGTTCGCCGAAGCCCTGTGTCCTGATCCAACGGCGCGATTAATGGTCCCGCTTTAGTGAGAATGGGATAGAGGGTGATCGCCATGCCGGGTCGACCTGCCATCCGCACCGCTTCCCGCATGATCGCACTTTCCCGTCGCGCCGCATACACCGCTAATGGAAGTCCATGCACCTCATAACCATCAATCTGCGTAAAATTAAAGCCTTCAATAAGGTCTCCTCGCATGACTCTTGCATAAGCGCTTTGAGTCAACGTTGCATATTCGATCGGCCAAGGACAGTGACCACCACTAATTACATTCACTTGGTGGGTATCCTCGACTTGCCGTTTATGGATCTGTCTAGCTTCACGACCTGATCCAACACTAATTTCGCTTGGGGCTGCTTTCACTGCTGTCAGAATTTCATCTTCGCTAAAATGGATAATGCGGTTTGTAGAAATGCAGTAGGTACCTTGATCACTTAAAAATGCAATCGCTGCATTGAATACAGCTTCAACATAGTCATCATCGACATTAAAGTACATTTCAGGTCCATTATACGTCAATTTGAAGTTTTTTGTCAAATCTAGCATTTTCCGAAAAAGGGAGAGGGTCCACTCTTTTTCCCCCATTCGAGGACCATTGTATGCGCGTTCTGCGATCTCTAAAAGACTAATCACTTTAATATCCCGTAGAAAGGTTAGTGTGATCTGTTAAAAAAGATATAGCCCACTTTTTCAACAATAAGCTAGCTAACGCTAGAATATGAACGCCCTAAAAGAAGGATATGCATCAGGTTCCAAATGAACAGGACATTACGCACGCGTAGATTACCGTGGTCTTTCTGGTTTCGAAAACACTCGCAGCACTTACCACGACGCACCTGCTTTCAGAATCTTTATGCGTATGGAGGCCATCGATATCGTGGATTCAGGGTACGAGTCGCTGTTCGGGCAGGCTTTGCACCAAAGTGTTTTGACGCGTCTTTTCTAACTGTTATTCCTATTCCCGGTGCAGACTTGCATCGCATCATCCCCTTTTCAGGAACAATGGGCTTTTCAAGCAGTTGGGCGAACTGGGCTCCAATATCATAGACACATTCAATGATCAAGCCATTGGGTACTGCTGCTGCAAGAGGAGTGTGAAGTTGGTAGTCGCCATGAGGTGCCATTGGGATCTCGTAACACTCGGCAAGCGCAGCAATTTTTTTCCATTCGGTGATACCTCCACAGATAACTGCGTCGGCTTGACAGACACTAATCGCTCCTCGTGAAATAAGTTCCTTGAAGCCATATTTTGTATTCTCAAGTTCATACCCGGCAATTGGGATGCTAGTTGCTTTCCCTAATCGGATAATGCCATCCAAATTGTCCAATAACACTGGTTCCTCAAACCAGTAGATATCATATCGTTCCATTTTCTGCGCCATCCTAATAGCGGTGTTGACTCCGTACATATTATTTGCATCCACAGCGATATCGATATCATCACCAACAGTATCACGTACGGTCTTTATCCGCTTAAGGTCCTCTTTCATATCTTTTTGACCAATCTTCATCTTCACCATTTTGAACCCCATCGCCAGAAATTTCTGATTTTGTTCAATTAGTTCATCGATATCCAAATTCAGGTTTAGACCACTACCGTACGCGGGCATGACTCGACGATGCCCTCCGAGAAGACGATGGATAGGCTGACCACAGGCTTTCCCAATCAAGTCCCAGATCGCAATATCAATGTAACTAAGCGCTCGGATCGGAGCACCTCTGCGAATGTTTCCATAATGTGTCCAGTAAACTTTTTCCCAAATCCGTTCCACTTCAAAAGGATCTTCACCTAGGATGAGTGGTTTATAGACATCGAGAATGAAGGTACGGATTTCTGGGGCATAGGACATAGGACTCGTACCAATTATTTCCTCGTCCGTCGTAACCTGTAGAAAAGCATAAGATCGAAGGCCTCCCCAACGCTGCCTAGCATCTCCCTGCATCGGGAGATCTACATAATAAGGTTCTGTAATCGTAATATCAGTTATTTTCATGTCTTCTCCCAAGTATCTCTTGCCTCGGAAAGCATATATAACTTCTCATATTGTTACGGAGTATACACTTGATTCATTATATTGGGCTTACTTTAAAGCAAGCATTGAGAACCATCAAGCAAGTAGACTGAAAAAGGATGAAAACAATAACATAAAGGAACAAGCAATGACTCAATCCCCTAAACAAGTTGCAATCAATTGGATTAATGAAAACCAAGATAGCCTCATAGCTTTAAGTGATAGAATCTGGCGATTTGCTGAACTCGGTTTCCTTGAGGTTCAGTCATCCAAACTCCTTGCTGATGAACTAGATGCTCATGGCTTCTCTCTTGAACGTGGAGTTGCAGAAATTCCCACCGCTTTCGTTGCTATCTATGGTAGCAATCGCCCCGTAATTGGTGTTTTGGGAGAGTTCGATGCTCTTCATGGGCTGTCACAAAAAGTTCTGTCTCGCAAAGAGCCTATAGAGCTAGGAGCGCCAGGGCATGGCTGTGGTCATAATATCCATGGCGTCTCGGGATTAGGCGCTGTTTTAGCTATAAAGGAGGCAATTGATCAGTTCAATATCCCAGGAACCATTAAATTCTTCGGGTGCCCTGCCGAAGAAGTGATTCATGGCAAGGTCTGGATGGTCAAGGCTCAGGTCTTTGAAGGTATCGATGTCGCATTGAGTCATCATCCAGGAACTATGAACGTCGCTAAATTAGCGAGTAATCTAGCTAACAACACCGTTAAATTTCATTTCTTTGGGAAAACAGCACACGCAGCAGGATCTCCCGACCAGGGTCGAAGTGCCCTCGATGCTGTCGAACTCATGAATATCGGAGTGAATTATCTTCGCGAACATATCACGCAAGACGCACGTATACATTATGTCATCGAA
This sequence comes from Candidatus Bathyarchaeota archaeon, assembly GCA_026014905.1. The sequence continues at coordinate 1,283 of JAOZHK010000027.1, read as the reverse complement.
GAGGGTGGAGGGCAACCTAATATTGTACCTGGTTATGCACGTACCTGGTATTATATCCGTGCTCCTGAACGGGATCAAGTCGATCAGATCTATGACTGGATTCTCGATATTGCGCAGGGCGCTGCACAAATGACTCGGACCACACATAAAGTTGAATTCATTAAAGGCGTCCATAATTTGCTTCCCAATAAAATCTTGGGGGAGATCGTCACTACAAATATGCGAGCTATAGGGTCTCCCATATACACAGATCAGGAGCTGCAATTCGCTGAAGACATTTCAGCAACAATTCCCCTCGATGAGAAGCGTGCAGCACTTCGAAAATCGCGTCGTCCAAAATGGGAAGAACTGATGAACGTTACTATTGATCGTTCAATTTCTGATGGGTGGGATGAAGGATTGGTGTCTCCAGGATCCACGGACGTCTCTGATGTCAGCTGGCAAGTCCCAACTATGGAGTTTTCAACAGCGACATGGGTACTGGGAACACCAAGCCACTCATGGCAAGCTGTCGCACAATCAAATATGGGGTTGGGTACTAAAGCTCTACTCTTTGCAGCTAAAGTAATTGCTACGACTAGTCTCGATTTACTAACTAACTCCAATCATATCGAGAACGCTTGGACCGAATGGAAAAATACGATGAAAGGACGAATCTTTAAATCTCATGCTACAGATAAACCGCCTCTCGATATTTGGTCGCACTGACTAACCAACGTGCAATTTAGAGCGTGCACGTGAATTGATTAACCGTTAGGTAATCAGGATACTTGGTACAATGTCGAAGTCATTTACAGATCGAGTGTATTGTTTGCCTTCGCTCCGACCACTACAATTTGGAGTATGAAAATACTAAATATCCGCTTCACCATCATTGTTATGTAGTAACACTTTTTCAATAAAGAGGGAAGGTATGTTGGCTGAGACTAAGACACAAAAGCCAGCTATCAATATCACATGGTGCAAAGGTTGTGGTATTTGCGTCGCATTCTGTCCGGAAAAAGCATTATCAATGACTACGACTGAAAAAGCCCGGCTTTCACATCCTGAGACTTGCACGAGTTGTGGAATATGTGAATTACGTTGCCCTGACCTCGCAATTGAACTTGAATGAAGGAATGAAACATATGGAGCAACGATTCTTATTTGTTCAAGGCAATGAGGCCTGCGTCGAAGCCGCGCTTTATGCAGGACTAGAATTTTTTGCGGGATACCCAATAACTCCATCTACAGAAATTGCGGAATCTCTCGCTTCTCGTTTACCTCGAAACAAAGGGAGATTT
>JAOZHK010000018.1 GCA_026014905.1 Candidatus Bathyarchaeota archaeon | reverse complement strand
TGTTATTCGGTTAATTCCGAATTTAGCCTTTATTCTGGTCACTACCCCCTCGAAAGTATCTTTCGAGACGGTACGTAAACTCCTTCAATTACTACACGAACAACAAGTACCAATAATTGGTGTCATTGAGAATATGAGCAGAGGATCATCATCTTATATTCAAAACAATGTGGAACAACTTGGACATACGTATCTTGGAGCGATCCCGTTTGATTCTCATCTCGAAGCTGCGATCGGAAATGTTCCTTCAATCCTAGCCTCCTCATTTATGACGACAGTTAATGCTATCATGATACAATCTGCATTCCGAGAGTCCAAAAATGTCTCATAACAAGCGATTTGAATTTCAGGAGCATACCGCCGATGAACGCGTCATCGCATACGGCGCAACACTTGAAGAAGCTTTTGAGAATGCGGCACTCGCATTATTCGAAGTAATGACCGACACTCAAACGATTGACGAGAACATTCATGATACTTTTCAGATAGAAGGTTTCGATGAACAGGCTCTCCTGTATTCTTGGCTTGAAACGTTTATTGTCGAATTTGATGTTAATCTAAAGTTGTATTCGAAATTTCACGTCAATATCACGAAAAAGGGAGAACAATATGAACTCATTGGCAACGCTTGGGGTGAGACGTTTCAACCCTCGAAACATCCATCCCGGTCCGAGGTGAAAGCCATTACCTACCATGAAATGGAGATTATTAAAAACAAGCACGTGCAACTGAAATTCATACTTGATCTATAATAGTGAACTAATTCAGCGCGTTACAGCTATCCATTTTTAATAACCGCATGTCTATGTTGCATAGTATCTACAGGTACGAGTTTTATTTAGTATTGATCTCTCTTTTTCTCGGTAATCCCAAAAGATGATCAGTTAACGTAATTGCGATCATGGATTCAACAGCAGGAACTGCCCGAGGAACAATGCAGGCATCATGTTTGCCTTTTATCGTTATTGTGGTTTCAACTTGATCTTTGAGGTGTACTGTCTGTTGAGGTTGCGCTATTGATGGGGTGGGCTTTATTGCAACGCGGACTCGGATCGACATTCCAGTAGTGAGCCCTCCTAATATTCCTCCTGAATGGTTTGATGACGTGACGATTTTCCCGTCTTGATATCGGTAAGGATCATTATTTTGGGATCCGGGTATTATTGCCGCTTGAAATCCTTCTCCAACTTCCACTCCTTTGACTGCGGGGATATTGAAAAGTGCTTTCGCTAGATCCGCATCAAGGCTATCAAAAATGGGATGCCCAACGCCAGACGGGACATTGATAGCCACTCCCTCAATACAGCCGCCTATACTGTCTCCTTTTTTCCGTGTATCTTGGATTAATTCTTCCATTTGTTTGGCAAGAATTGGATCGCCGCATCGTATTGGATTTTGGTAGACGTTACGTCGTATGGCGTCGAGTGGTAAGGGCTGGGAGAGTTTAAGGGAGCCAATTTGAGTGACATGTGCCACGACTTCGATACCAAGTGGTTTCAATACCTGTTTCGCTACTGCTCCCGCCATTACGAAGGCCGCGGTGAGTCGTCCGGAGAATCGGCCACCTCCACGATAATCATTAAAGCCATGGTATCGGATGTGAGCAGGGTAATCGGCGTGGCCAGGCCGTGGGGTCCATCGCAATACTTCATATGGTTGAGAATTGAAATTCTTATTCCAGACCAGCATGCAGAGCGGTGCCCCGGTGGTTATATTATTCTGGATGCCAGCTAATATGTCGACAGTGTCTTCTTCTCTTCGTGGAGTAAAAAGAGCGTTATTTAATGGTTTACGTTTATTCAGTGCCTGTTGAATGCTCTCAATGGATAGTTGAATCCCAGGAGGACATCCGTCGATCACGACTCCAACGCATCGACCATGACTTTCTCCAAAACATGTAACGACAAATTGTTTGCCAAATGAGTTATGTGACAATGATCTTGGCTCCTAATTTCTGAAGATCCGTAAAGAAGGTGGGGTACGACTTATTTACACATTCCGCGTTGGGTATCACAGTCGCTCCTTCTGCTTTAAGACCTGCTATCGCTGCCGCCATCGCGATTCGATGGTCATTATGATCCTGAATTACGGTACCACGAAGTTGGCTACCCCCAGTTATATGAAGACTATCCTCTGATTCTGTAATCGATGCACCCATTTCCGATAAGACCAGATTCAATGCGGAAAGTCGATCTGATTCCTTAATTCGGAGCCGTTTAGCGTTCATTATAACGGTTTCTCCTTGAGCAAAGCAGGCTGCCACTGCACAAGCCGGTACGAGATCTGGAGTATTCGCCGCATTAATGTTGATCCCCTGAAGAGTTTTTCCTTGTATTAGAATTGACGTGTCATCCTCGTGTACGTGGCAATTCATTCGTTTAAGCAGTTGAAGGATTGTACTGTCTGGCTGATGCTTGACTAGATTGGTGAATTGGACTTTGGATCCTGTAATTGCGGCTGCTACCATTAGGAAAGACGTAGATGAGAAATCGCCTGGGACGCGATGGCAGTATTCTTGATAACGTTGTTGGCTAGGAATCTTAAACTGACGATAGTTGGGTGAGGTGTCCACGGTGATTTTGTGCTTATGGAGTACATCCAGAGTTAATTCAATATAGGGTTTTGATTCCAAGGGGGTCGTGATGTTAATCTCTGTTGGATCGTCAGCTAATGGACAGGCGAATAATAATCCCGTGATATATTGTGAGCTAACATTGCCAACGATATTGACTGAACCTCCATTGATGTGTCCCTGACCATGAATAACGGCGGGGGGATATCCTTTGTGAGATGTCGCGCCGATGCCCAGTTGCTCCAAGGCTTGCATTAATGGCCCGATCGGTCGGGCAAGAAGGCCTGGACTGCCTGTGAGATGGATATCGCCATGGCCTAACGCGACTACAGGTATGAGAAATCTCAGCGTAGAACCCGATTCACGACAATTAATTGGCTTCTTCGGTGCAATGAGTTTCGAACCATGAATCCAAATAGCGTCTTTCTCCTTCTTTATTCGTGCGCCTAAACTACGGCATGCCTCAAGCGTAGCTTCGGTATCGTCACAGAGGAGAGGATATCGTAATTCAGACCATCCACTCGATAAGGCTGCAGCAATTATTGCTCGATGCGTATAACTTTTTGATCCGGGGGCTTGTAGCGTTCCGGATAAGTGATGGGTCTGCAGTACGCGAATTGTTGTCATAACCAGTCACTGAGTTCTATTGACTTGTACAAATTGAACTTTGATCAAGTGTGTAAACCAAACCATTTCAAGTGTTATTCTCTGTAAGGGCACGTTGTGCGCTGTGATACATGGTTGGGATGGGCGGTTCGAGTCCTGTCCAGAGTGTAAACGCCTGAGCGCCTTGATAAACAAGCATCTGCAATCCGTCAATGGTCCTCGCACCTGCTTGTTCAGCATCGTGCAGAAGCTGTGTAATCAAGGGGGTGTACACCACGTCAAATACCACTAAATCGGAATGTAGCAATCCTTGTGGAATGATACTTTTATCACTATTGGGATGCATTCCAACCGAGGTTGTGTTAATTAAGATATCTGTTGTATCCAGTGCTTTGCGAAGAGTAGATGTGTTTAATGGCTTCCCCGTTATTGGTTTGTTAAACCTTTCTTGTAGAGTTAAAGCAAGCTGAACCGCCTTGGCTTCAGTTCGATTGATAATGTTCAGTGAGTGGCATAAAGGCGCTAAATAATACGCGATTGCTTTTGTTGTCCCACCCGCCCCAATCATCGTTATGTTTTGATTATCGAATGAAATTTGAGCTGCTTCTAATGCTGTAAGTGCCCCTAAACCATCTGTATTATATCCAGTTAATATGCCTTCTTGGTTCACGATACAATTAACTGCTCCAATTTCGGCAGCTACAGAGTCAAGCTTGTCTAAATATGAAAGGATAGCGATCTTATGGGGAATAGTTACATTGACACCACAGATTCCTAGACTACGTATACCTTCAATAGCTTGACTTAGAGCATTCATGTGAACGGGAAAACAGAGATAGACGGCATCATGATTGGTTGCTCTAAAAGCTGCGTTCTGCATGACTGGACTTAGAGAATGCGTCACTGGATATCCAATTAATCCATAGACATTAGTGACGCCAGAGATTGTGATCATTTAGTAATCATCTCATAAAACTGTGTCATCTCAGCGAGAGTGATCTGGCCAGCAGCAGCTTCCTTCCCTCGCTCGATGGCAGCATAAGTTAAAAAGCCACCAAATAACGGGGAAAACAGACGAGACATCAGTCCTGAACTTCCCAAACAGAAACTGATCGTTCTCTGATTTTTTGTGACCTGTTGTACAAAGTCAAGGCATGGCAAATTATCAGCAATAGTGTTTGCGGTAAAAATGATTTTACAAACATCAGCACCTGCCTTAACTTGCTTATGGTGAATATTGGACAATTGTGTTAAGGTTGGTGACGCTCGAAAATCATGGTGAGATAAAATAATTTGAGTATTCGCGAAACCTTTTATTTCCTCACATATCCGATTGGCCCGAGGCGTTCGCCATTCCAGATCGATATATTCGAAACCTACTGAGGCAGCATCTATAAGAGACTGAATGCGTTCCGTCTCATTGATAGTTTTAACGCCTCCTTCATTCTGCGATCGATTGGTCGCAATTAATGGGAGATCGGTCATATCTCGAATCTTTTCGAACTGAGGGGTTTCATGGAGATAATCCATTCGGATCTCAATTATTGAGGCGCCCTCCTGTTCACTCTGGGTTATCATTGAGCTAAGCTGATGTATGTCCTGAGCTGTGAGAGCTGCACAAATATTCACAGTCATAAGGCATAACCATTTTCTATTAGCTCTGATAATTTGTATCTAACGTTATAAGCTCTTCTTTATCGTGGAGATCTAATGGGAAAGCCGTTTTTGAAAGTCCGTAAAGACATTAAAGAATCTATTGTTCGCTGCTATAGTGATAGACGTCAAGCAATAGATGCGGCATTCGCTGCGATCCAGTTTCATCGTCAGCAACTTGAAAGCTATATTTCCACATATCCGCAGGTTCTCCACGCCTTACACCCTGTAGAACTAAAAGGAGATGTACCTCGGGTTATCGAGAGCATGCACTGTGTCACTGAACCTCTTAATATCGGACCTATGGCTGCTGTCGCTGGAGTCCTTGCGGATTTGGCTGTAGAATCGATGCTCAAAAACGACGTCACGGTTGCTTGTGTTGAAAATGGCGGCGAAATCTTCGTACACACAACACAAAAACCATTCAATATTGGTTTATATGCTGGAACTGCCCCGGTTTCTTCACAGATTGGGTTCCAGATTTTACCTCCCGACT